>JBOICK010000017.1:0-7837 GCA_050739895.1 Stenotrophobium sp. | reverse complement strand
GCAACGAGCACCTTGCGACCCGCGAATGATCCGGAGGACATCTCAGCGCACCTTCAGTGTCGACAGGCCGATCAGCACGAGGATCAGCGTGATGATCCAGAAGCGCACGATGATGCGCGGCTCCGGCCAGCCTTTTAGTTCGTAGTGGTGATGCAGCGGCGCCATGCGGAAAATGCGCTTGCCGCCGCTGTACTTGAAATAGCCGACCTGCAATGCCACCGACACGGTCTCGGCGACGAACACGCCGCCCATGATCGCCAGCACCAGTTCCTGCCGGACCATTACCGCGACTACGCCGAGCGCAGCACCCAGTGCCAGTGCGCCGACATCGCCCATGAACACCTGCGCCGGATAAGCGTTGAACCAGAGAAATCCCAGGCCCGCGCCGGCAATCGAAGTACAGAAAATCGCGACCTCGCCGACACCGGCGATATAGGGAATGTCCAGGTAGACCGCAAACTTGATATTGCCGCTGGCGTAGGCGAACACCGCCAGCGCAGACGCAACCAGCACGGTCGGCATGATTGCGAGGCCGTCGAGGCCGTCGGTGAGATTCACCGCGTTGCTGGCGCCGACAATCACCAGGTAACTCCAGATCACGAAGAACGCGCCCAGCGGGATGGTGATGCTCTTGATGAACGGCACGATCAGCGTGGTCTCGACCGGCGTCTTCGCGGTGACATAGAGCAGCACTGACACGCCCAGTCCGGCCAGCGACAACCAGAAATATTTCTTGCGCGCCGGCAGTCCTTTGGGATCCTTGTACTTGATCTTGATGTAGTCGTCGGCAAAACCGACCGCGCCGAACGCCACCGTTACCAGTAGCGCGCACCAGACGAAATGGTTGTCGAGATTGGCCCACAGCAGCGTCGAGACCGTGATCGCCGCCAGGATCAGCACGCCGCCCATGGTCGGCGTGCCGGTTTTTTTCAGATGACTTTGCGGACCGTCGCTGCGCACCGGCTGGCCGAACTTGAAGCGGTACAGACGCTCGATCATCGTCGGACCCAAAGCCAGCGAAATGATCATCGCGGTGAGGATGCCCAGCACCGCGCGCACCGTCAGGTAGCTGAACACATTGAAGCCACTGACGTAATGCTTCAGAAATTCGGCGAGATATAAAAACATCAGTGTTGCGCCTCCGCGCCGCCCGCTTTGCCATCCACAAGTGCCGCGACCACGCGTTCCATGCGCGCCGAGCGCGAGCCTTTGACCAGCAGTGCAACATTTGTATTCAGGTGCGGGCGCAGTGCATTCGCCAGCGCCTCGTGGTTTTCAAAAGTGCTGCCGCCGGCACCGAATGCCTTGGCCGCTGCGCCGGCCAGTGCGCCCAGCGCGTAGACGCGATCGAGGCCGAGGTCGCGCGCAATCGCACCAGCTTCGGCATGCAGGCGTGGCGCATCGCTGCCCAGTTCGGCCATGTCGCCGAGCACCAGCCAGCGCTGGCCTGGCAGCGTCGCCAGCAACTCCATGCCGGCACGCAGCGAAGACGGATTGGCGTTATAGCTGTCGTCGAGCAGACGCGCGCCCTGTGGCGTGACTTTCCAGTTGACCCGGCCCTGCGCCGATTGCACCCGCGCGAGCCCGGCGGCGATGTCGTGCAGGTCCATGCCCAGCGCCACCGCGCAGGCGGCGGCGGCCAGCGCGTTGCTGACGTTGTGCTGCCCAGGCAGCGGCAGGCTGACCGCCTGCCGCCCACCCGGCGCAAGCAGTTCGAAGCGGCTGCCGCCCGCGGCTGGCAAGGACTCCAGGTTAAGCGCGCGCACGTCGGCCTGTTCGCTGAAACCAAAGTTGATCATCGCGGCCGGCCGCGCCATCTCGCGCCACAACGGCGCATAGGCGTCGTCGGCATTGATTACGGCGATGCCGTGCCCCAGGCCCGCGAACAGCTCACCCTTGGCGCGCGCCACGCCCTCGCGAGAACCGAAACCTTCCAGGTGCGCATCCGCCGCCTGCGTGACGACGCCGATATCGGGCCGCGTCAGGCGCGTCAGCAAGGCGATCTCGCCGGCATGGCTGGCGCCCATCTCGATCACTGCCGTGCGGTGTTCCCGGCGTAGCGACAGCAGGGTCAGCGGCAGGCCGATGTGGTTGTTGAGATTACCCGCGGTCGCCAGCACCGGCCCGCGTGCGGCGAAGATCGCCGCCAATAACTGTTTCGTCGTGGTCTTGCCGTTGCTGCCGGTCACGGCCACCACCGGCAGATTGAACTCACCGCGCCACGCGGCCGCGTAATCCTGCAACGCCCGCAATGTGTCCGGCACGATGAGTTGCGGCAGTTCGCAATCGACCTGCCGCGACACCAGCGCGCCGACCGCACCCAGGCTGCCGGCGCGCCGCACGAATTCGTGGCCGTCGAAATTTTCGCCCTGCAGCGCGACAAACAGGTCTCCCGGCAGCAACTGACGGGTATCGGTGATCACACGATTAAACAACGTGTCGGCGCCATGCAGGCTGGCGTCGATGCGGCGCGCGACATCGGATAGCTGCTCCATCATGCGGACACCCCCGCAAGCGCGGCGCCAACCAGATTTGCGACAAATTCGCGATCGCTGAAATGCCGGCGCTCATTGCCGTAGACCTGCTCGCTCTCGTGCCCCTTGCCGGCGACGACGACGATGTCGGCAACCCCCGCTTCGCGTACTGCCGTGGTGATCGCCTGCGCGCGGTCGTGGATGATGCGCGCTGCCCGGCCTGCAGGAAGACCGGCGCGAATCTCGCTGACGATTGCCTGCGGCTTCTCGCTGCGCGGATTGTCGTCGGTGATGATCACCTCATCGGCATGCCGCGCCGCCGCTGCGCCCATCAACGGCCGCTTGCCGCGATCGCGGTCGCCGCCGCAACCGAACACACACCACAATTTTCCGGCGGTATGTGCGCGTACGGCGCGCAGTATCTGCTCCAGCGCCTGCGGCGTGTGCGCATAGTCCACCACCACGAGTGCCCGCGCAGCGGGCCCGCGGAAGCCTTCGATGCGGCCCGGTACGGTGCCGCAGCGGCCCAGCGCCTGCGTGGCATCGGCCAATGGCACATTTTTGATCAACAGCACCGCCAGCGCCGCCAGCAGGTTGTAGACGTTGAACCTGCCGAGCAGGCGACTGCTGATTCTGGCGCTGCCACGATAGGTATCGACATCGAAATCCAGACCATCGGCATGCAACTCCAGTCCACGTGCAATGACCTGGCGTTGAACAGCGGACGCCGCGCCTTCGACTCCGTAGGTGATTGCGTCGCGACCCAGTTGCGCCAGCCAGAGGCTGCCGTGTTCGTCGTCACGATTGAGTATCGCGGCCGACGCCGGCACGCGCTCGAACAGCCGGCGCTTGGCCGCAGCGTAGTTCTCGACCGTGCCGTGGTAATCGAGATGATCGCGAGTGACGTTGGTCAGCACCGCGGCATCCAGATGCACACCGGCGATACGATCCTGATCGAGCGCGTGCGAGGAAACCTCCATCGCCACGGCGGACACGCCCTGCTCGCGCAACTGCGCAAGGTGGCGTTGCAGGCTGACCGGATCGGGCGTGGTATGCGTCGCGTCAGACAGATTACCGAGACGACCGACGCCCAGTGTGCCGACGTAGGCGCAGGGCTCGCCCAGACGCTCCAGCGCCTGCGCCAGCAGATGCGCGGTGGAGGTCTTGCCGTCGGTGCCGGTAATGCCTGCGGTAAACATGTGCCGCGTCGGCTCGTCAAAAAATCTGGCGGCGATCTCGCCGGCGCGGCGAGAGAGTTTTTCCACCGCAACTTCCGGCACGTCGATTTGCGGCCGCGGCCAACCCGGTGCCGGCTCCCAGGCGACCGCCGATGCGCCGCGCTCCAGTGCCTGGTCCAGGAACATCAATCCATGCTGCAGCCCTTGTCCGCGACAGGCCAAAAACAAGTCTCCGGCCGATACGCGGCGGCTATCCATCTCAAGGCCCGTCACCTCGTATTCCGGCGCAGGCGTGCCGTAGCCGGCCAGCAGCAGGTTCAGCGTGCGCGGCGTGAACGCGGTCATGTGCGCGGCTCCGCATGCTGTGGCAATGACACGGTTTGAATCGGTGGCATCGCAGGTGCCGGCAAGGGCTCGTCCGGCGGGATGCGCAGCAGCCGCGCGGCGCCCTGCATGACCGCCGAAAACACCGGCGCCGAGACCAGGCCGCCGTAGTATTCGCCGCTGGCCGGATTGTCGATGATCACCAGGCCGACCAGCCGCGGGTGCTCGGCTGGCAGCATTCCAATGAAAATCGAGCGGTGCCGGTCCCTGGCGTAACCGCCCCCAGCCTGAGTCATGCGCGCAGTGCCGGTCTTGCCGGCGATCTGATAACCCGGCACCGCAGCTTTGGGTGCGGTGCCGCCAGGGGCGACCACGCCCAGCATCAACCGGCGCACCTCGCCCGCGACTACTGCCGACACGGTGCGCTGCGGCGGCACATGTGGTGCATTTTCAATCAGGCGCAACTGCGGCATCAGCCCATCGTTGGCCAGCGCCGCATAGGCGCGGACCAGGTTCAGTGCGGTGAAGGAAATGCCATAACCATAGGATGCCGTGGCGGTGGCGATCTCACCCCAGTCACTGTAGTTGCGCAGCACCGGCGTTGCTTCTCCGGGCAGTCCGGAATACACCGGCTCGCCGAGGCCAAAACGCTCGTATCCGGACCACACTGCCTGCGCGCCCAGCGTCAGTCCGATCTTGGCCGCGCCAACATTGCTCGAGACGGTAAGGATGTTCTTCAGATCCTCGTCGCCTTGCGGATGCTCGTCGCGCACGGTCAGTGTCCCGACTTTGAAATAGCCCAGATTCGTGTCGATGCGGCTGTTGGGCTGAAACAATCCCAGTTGCAGAGCCTGCGCAATCAGCAGCGGTTTGATGGTGGAGCCGGGCTCAAACGTATCTGTGACGGCGCGGTTGCGCGTACCGCCGTCCTTGCGCTCGTCCATGTTGTTGGGATTGAATCCCGGCTGGCTGGCCATCGCGAGGATGTCGCCGGTGTTGCTGTCGGCGACCACGACCAGTCCACCGGTCGCATGGTTCTGCGCCACCGCCGCCTTGAGTTCGCGGTAAGCCAGGTACTGGATGCGCAGGTCCACGGTCAGATCGATATCCTGACCGGAGACCGCATCCACCGAGCCCAGGTCATCCTCCACCACATGGCCTGCACGATCGCGGATCACCGTACGCGAGCCGGCTTTTCCGGAGAGTGCAGCATCCTGCGCACGTTCGATACCGGCAAGTCCGCTGCCGTCGCGGCCGCAGAAACCCACCAGTTGCGCAGCGACCTCGCCTGCCGGGTAATAGCGCGCGTAAGACGGCTCCGAGAACACCCCCGGCGCCTTCAACGACAGTATCCGCTGGGCGTCTGCCGGGCTGATCGGATCGCTGATATAGACGAACTTGCGCTCCTTGCGCTCCTGCAGGTACTGCTCCAGCTCGCGTGGCCTGCGATTCAACAGCTTGGCCACCGCGTACACATATTGCGGTGACTCCAGCAAGGCCGCGGGTACCGCCCAGATCATCTCGACCGGCGCCGAAAGCGCCAGCGGCTCGCCGCGGCGGTCACGGATCGCACCGCGATGTCCGGGGATCAGCAGTGTGCGGATATGGCGCTTGTCGCCTTCCTGCACCAGGAAATCGCGCTGCAAAACCTGCAACTGGAACGCGCGGCCGACGATGACCAGGGCGCCCAACCCCAAGACGCCGGCCACGAACCAGCGGCGCCACGGCGCGACCGTTGTGCTGGAGAGATTGGCTCGCGCAGCACTCAAGGCTTTGCGCTCACGGTGACGTAATCCCTGGGCTCGGTCATGCCGAGCTGCTCGCGCGCAATCTTCTCGACACGCGTGTGCGAAGCCAGCGTCGCTTCTTCCAGCTGCAACTGCGCCCACTCCATGTTGATGCTCTCGTGTTCAGCGCGCAGCTGGCTCATGCGCGTCACCAGTTCGCGATTCTGGAATCTGACGAGTACCACCGTCAGCGCCGACAACACCACCAGCGCCGACAGCAGCAGGTGCAGCATGAGGCCGCCGCGCTTCATGCGAGACGCTCCGCCACGCGCAGCACCGCACTCCGCGCACGCGGATTCGCGGCGGATTCCGCATCCGTTGCCAACTGCTTGCGGCCCACGAGTTTGAGTTTTGGCGCTGCCGCCGCAAGCGGCATCCCCTGCGGGGTGTAGGTATCGGCAGTCCGCGCCGCATCGCGCAGGTAGCGCTTGACGATGCGGTCTTCCAGCGAATGGAAGCTGATCACGGCCAAGCGTCCGCCGGGTGCCAGCACTTCGACCGCCTGCGCCAGCGCCTGCTCCAGCGCTTCCAGCTCACGGTTGATGAAAATGCGGATCGCCTGAAAGCTGCGCGTCGCCGGATGAATATGCCGGCTGCGCGGCCCCGGCACCGCGGCAATCAATTCGGCGAGTTGCGTCGTCGTCGTGAGCGGCGTTGCCGCGCGCGCTTCGACGATGCGCCGGGCGATGCGTCGGCTGTTGCGCTCGTCGCCGAATTTCCACAGTACATCGGCGATCTCGCGCTCCTCGGCGTGCATTAGCCATTGCGCCGCGGGCTCGCCGGTCTGCGGATTCATCCGCATGTCGAGCGGTCCATCCTTGGAAAAACTGAAGCCGCGCGCGGCGTCATCGAGCTGTGGCGACGACACGCCGAGGTCGAGCAGGATGCCGTCGATGCGCCCGCCGAGTCCGAGTTCCTCGGCTAACAATTTCAGTTGCGAAAAATTGCGGTGGTGAATATGAAAATTCGAGTGCGCGCCGAACTGCTTGAAAGCGTGGCCGCAGGCTTCCGGGTCCTGATCCAGTGCGTGCAGCGTGCCGGTACCGGCCAGCTTTTCGAGTATCGCTGCAGAATGACCGCCACGACCGAAGGTGCCATCAAGATAGATTCCGCCAGCGCGGACACTCAGCCCGGTGAGGGCTGCGTCGAGCATCACCGGCCGATGGATAAACATCGGGGCGCTAGCCCAGTCGCGGGTGGCGGAGCGAGAGGCGCATGACCACATGGCACCTCACCGCTTGAGCGTCAGGAATGCGTCATGCAGCGACGCAAGCATGCTGCCGGGGCCCTCGCCGAATTTCTCGTTCCAGACGTCCTCGGCCCAAAGGTCAAAGCGGGCGTACTGACCCATGAGGATGGCCGAGCCATTGAGCCGCGCACGTTTGCGCAGCATGGTGGGCAATAAAACACGACCCTGTTTGTCGACTTCCGTCTCGACCGCAAAGCCGATGAAGACCTGCTTCAGCAGATCCGCGTTCCTGCGGTCGGCCATGTCCTGGATGTCCTGCGCGATGCGCTGGAATTCCGGAGCCGGATAAATCTCGATGCACGGCAGCGGGCCGCAGGTGATGACGACCTGCGAATTGCAAATATCAGCAAGCTCCGCGCGAAAACGGGCCGGCACCGCGATGCGCCCTTTCTCGTCTATCGTCAGTTGGTGTGTGCCTGCAAACATTTCGCACCTGGATGACGCACGACAGGCCGTCAAATTCCCCACTTTTTTACCCGTTAAGGGCACTTTAATCCACTTTATACCACTGCGCAAGGCGTTTTTTCACAAAAAAATGAACTACGACAATGACTTATAAAGATTGCACGCGCGATCTTGGTCATTGTTAAAAAACAATGGCTTAGACCAAAGACTTAAAGTTGATTTACGGCGAGGGACGACGCTGCGGCGCGCGCAGGCATCGCGAGCGGCACGCCACAAGACAAAGCTCGCCGACAGGCGCTCTGTCTATCGAAAATAAAAAGGAGCCGGCCGTTAAGCCGGGTTCTGTCATAACGCCTCGCGGCGCCGGGACAACCATTCCTCTAGGCACGCCGTCGCCGGCGTGCTCCAGCAGCCTACCCG
>JBOICK010000016.1:0-16012 GCA_050739895.1 Stenotrophobium sp. | reverse complement strand
GCAGGGCACGTTCCACTCCGAACAGGCGATCGCCTATGGCACCAAGCTGGTCGGCGGTGTCACGCCGGGCCGTGGCGGTTCCTCGCATCTCAACCTGCCGGTGTTCCACACCTGCCACGACGCGGTGAAGCAGACCGGCGCCGAAGCCACCATGATCTACGTGCCGGCGCCGTTCGCCGCCGACGCGATCCTCGACGCGGCCGACGCCGGCATCAAGGTCATCGTCTGCATCACCGAAGGCATTACGGTGAATGACATGGTCAAGGTCAACGCCGCGCTGGCCGGACCGCGCTGCGTGCTGATCGGCCCCAACTGCCCCGGCGTGATCACACCGGGCGAATGCAAGATCGGCATCATGCCGGGCCACATCCACAAGCGCGGCAGCATCGGTGTGGTGTCACGCTCGGGCACGCTGACCTATGAAACCGTGCACCAGACCACGCAGAACGGCCTCGGCCAGAGCACCTGCGTCGGCATCGGCGGCGATCCTGTGCGCGGCCTCGGCTTCATCGACGTGATCAGCCTATTCGAGAAGGACAAGCAGACCGAGGGCATCATCATGGTCGGTGAAATCGGCGGCTCGTCTGAAGAAGAGGCGGCGGAGTACATCAAGAAGCACGTGAAGAAGCCGGTGGTGGCCTACATCGCCGGTGTTACCGCGCCGGCCGGCAAGCGCATGGGCCATGCAGGCGCCATCATCTCCGGCGGCAAGGGTACGGCCGACGAGAAATTCGCGGCGCTCGAAGCCGCGGGTGTCAAGACGGTGCGTTCGCCCGCGGACCTGGGCGCGGCGATGAAATCGCTGCTCAAGTGACGGACTTCGTCCGTCACCCCGGCGCAGGCCGGGGTCCAGTGACGTTCTCGCCGTAAATCACTGGATTCTCGCCTGCCACCCACAGGGAGTATCCCTGCGGGCGCGGGAGTGACGGATGAAACAGCAATGCCGCAATCTCTGACTATCGCCGCCGCCCAGATCAACCTCTGGGTCGGCGATGTCGAGGGCAATGTCGGCAAGATCGTCGCGGCCGCACGCAAGGCCCGCGACGAGTTGCGTGCCGATCTGCTGGTCTGCCCCGAGCTTGCGCTGATCGGCTATCCGCCAGACGATTTGCTGCTGCGCACGGCGATGCCGCGCCTGATCGAGGGCGGCGTACAGCGACTGCTGGGCGAAGTGCAGGGCATCACCCTGGTTGTCGGGCTGCCCGAATACACTGGGGATGGTATCTACAACGCTGCCTACGTGATCCGCGACGGCGCGGTGATCCTGCGCTACCGCAAGCAGATCCTGCCCAACTACGGCGTGTTCGACGAGAAGCGCCATTTCCTGCGCGGCCGCGAGACCGGCATCTTCGATCTCAAGGGCGTCAGGCTGGGCCTCTGCGTCTGCGAGGATGTCTGGGGCGCGGCTCCCGCGCGCGCTGCGCGAGATGCCGGGGCGCAACTGCTGATCAACATCAATGCCTCGCCGTTCAATCTCGGCAAGCCCGCGGAGCGCGTGCGCGTGCTGGATCAGCGCGTCGCCGAAACCGGCCTGCCGGTGCTCTACGTCAACTGTGTCGGCGGCCAGGACGATGTGATATTCGATGGCGGTTCACTGGCGCTCAATGCTGACGGCGAAGTCGGATTTCGTGCGCCGATGTTCGAGGAAGGCATTTTTCCGGCGAGCTTCGACGGCGCGCGCTTCAGCGGCGCGCGGCACGTGGTGGAATCCGACGAGGCTGCGGTCTACAAGGGCCTGGTGCAGGCGGTGCGGGATTACGTCAACCGCAACGGTTTTCCTGGGGCACTGATCGGCATGTCCGGCGGCATCGATTCGGCGCTGGTCGCCGCGATTGCGGTCGATGCGCTGGGGCCGGATCGCGTCTGGGGCGTGTCGATGCCGTCGCGCTACACGGTGGACATGTCCAACGACGATGCGCGCATCCAGGCCGAACACATGGGCATCAAATACTCGCGGCTGGCGATAGAACCGGCGGTGCAGGCGTTTACCACGACGCTGGCATCCGAGTTTGCCGGCCGCGTGACGGACATCACTGAAGAAAACCTGCAGTCGCGCAGCCGCGGCATGCTGCTGATGGCGCTGTCCAACAAGTTCGGCCATGTCGTGCTGGCCACCGGTAACAAGAGCGAGATGGCGGTGGGCTACGCCACGCTATATGGCGACATGTGCGGTGGCTTTGCGCCAATCAAGGATGTCTACAAGACGCTGGTTTACCGGCTATGCCGTTATCGCAATTCAACCGAAGCTGCCCCTGCCTTACGTGAAGCAAATCTGCGTCGGGGTGGACTCCAAGGGCCCATCATCCCTGAGCGTGTAATCACGCGGCCGCCATCGGCGGAACTGCGGCCGGACCAGAAAGATTCCGACTCGCTGCCACCCTACGAGGTGCTGGACCCGATACTTGAAGCCTACGTCGAGGCGCAATTATCGATCCCGGAAATCATCAAGCTGGGTTTTGCCGCTGCAGACGTGCAGCGCGTAGCGGCGCTGGTACGGCGCTCGGAATACAAGCGCCGCCAGTCCGCGCCGGGACCCAAGATCACGCGCTGTGCGTTCGGCCGCGAACGCCGCTATCCGATTACCGCAGTCTACGGCGATATCTGAAGCAGATCAGGATTTCGGCGTCGGCGCTGAGTGGTCCTGCGATTTCGGAATCCCGTCCGTGGCTGGCGCGGCAGATGGCGGCGCAGGAGGTGTATCCGCGGTCTTGTTGTCGTGGCTGAACAGGCGCGCGTACATGCGTGCGAACATGCCGGGTTCATGCGCGGCTTGTGGATAATCATTCTTCGGTACCGGCGCGGCGAGCTGGGCTTGCAGCAGGCGCTGAGCTTCGGCGGCCTGATCCTTGAGCCCCAGTTCAGTGGTGGCGGATTCGAGCAGGCGCAGCGCGTCGAGCGTCGCCGGCGCGCCCGGATACTGGGTGACGATGTCCTCGGCGCGTTTTGCGGCGGCAATGTAGGCGCGGCGTTTCATGTAAAAGCGCACGATGTGCAATTCATGCTCGGCGATGCGGTTGCGCAGGTAGATCATGCGCTGGCGCGCGTCGCCGGTGTAGATGCTGCCGGGATATTTCTGTACCAGCACGGAAAAATCGTCGAACGCCGAGCGCGAATAACTGACATCTTCCTTGGTGGTGTCGAGGTTGAGGATGTTGTCGAGGCCTTCGACGCGATCCGAGTTGACCAGGCCCTTGAGATACTGCACATAGGCTGCCGCCGGATGGCGCGGGTGATCTCTGAGGAAATGGTCGGCTGCGACCAGCGCCTCGTCCGGCTGATAGTTGCGGTAATAGGCATAGATGCGCTCCAGTTCCGACTGGGTCGCGTATTCGCTGAACGGGTAGCGCGTGGTGACATCGTCGTAGCGCTTGATCGCGGTGCCGAAGTCGGCATTTTCCAACGACTGGTGCGCGGCCTTATACAATACGTCTTCCTTGAGCCGCAGCAGGCGTGCCTGGATTTGCTGATCATTCGGATTGAGCGGGTTCTCCGGCGGTATGTAGTCCTTGTCCGGGGTGCTGGAACACGCGGCAGCGAGCAGCGTCAGTACGATCAATGCGGAACGGAAAAATGTGGAAAATTTCATGAGCAGGCGGATATCCAATGAGGCGCGAGTATAGCTGATGACCGACAAGCAAAAGGCCAATGAAACCGGCATCGAAGAAGACCTTGTGCACCACGCCGAGGTTCCGCCGGAGCTGGCCGGAAAGCGCTTCGACGCGGTGTGCGCACGCCTGTTCGATACCTGGTCGCGGGCGCGGCTGAGTGGCTGGATCGGCGAGGGCCGCGCGCGCGTCAACGGCACGGTGGTGACGCTCGGCCGCACGCTGGTCAATGCCGGCGATGTGCTGTCGGTCGAGGTGCAGGAGGAGCGCGATAGTTCCGTGCATGCCGAAGCCATGGCGCTGGAGGTGATCTACGAGGACGATGACATCGCCGTCATCAACAAGCCGGCCGGGCTGACCGCGCATCCCGGCGCCGGCATCGATTCGGGCACGCTGCAGAATGCGCTGCTGCACCGCTGGCCGCAGACTGCCAGCGTGCCGCGCGCCGGGCTGGTGCACCGCCTGGACAAGGACACTTCGGGTTTGCTGGTGGTGTCGCTGACACTGGCCGCGCATCCCAGGCTGGTGGCCGCGTTGTCCGAGCACGAAATCCGCCGTGAATACGATGCCGTGGTGCACGGCACGATGGTTTCCGGCGGCACCGTCAGCACGCAGATCGGCCGTCATCCGCGCGACCGCGTGAAGATGGCGGTGCTGGACCGCGGCGGCCGCGATGCGGTCACTCATTACCGTGTGCACGAGCGCTTCCCCGGCCACACGCATGTGCGGGTCCGGCTGGAAACCGGGCGCACGCACCAGATCCGCGTGCACATGGCGCACATCCGCCATCCGATCATCGGTGACCGCACCTACGGCGGCGATGTCGTGCGCGGCCGCGGCATGGACGAGGGCCTGCGCAATACGCTCAAGGCGTTCCCGCGGCAGGCGCTGCATGCGCGCGAGCTGGAACTCGATCACCCGATCACCGGCGAGACCCTGAGCTGGTGCGTCGAGCCGCCTGCCGACATGCAGGCGCTGCTGGTGGCGCTGCGCGCGGATGCGAAAGCCGCGCTGAACGCCACCCGCTATCGCTGAGAGACGGATATTATTTTTATAATATATATAATAATTATAAAAATATTAAATATATAAAAACAAAAATGCCCACGCCAACATCGACAGCGGGTGACGCCGAACTACCGCTGCTGCGGCCGGACTGGCCGGCACCGACACGGGTCTGCGCGGCCGTCACCACGCGCAGCGGCGGCGTCAGTTGCGGGCCCTATTCCAGCTTCAATCTTGGCGATCACGTCGGCGATCAAGCGCAACACGTGGCGCAAAATCGTGAGCGTTTGCAGTTGGCGCTGGGTCTGCCGCAACAACCGGTGTGGCTACGGCAGGTACACGGCACTCAAGTCCTGCAATTGCCGGTTACGCAGAATACAGCCGAAGCCGACGCGGCCTGCACCGTTCAACCGGGCGTTGCCTGTGCCATCCTCACCGCCGATTGCCTGCCGGTACTGTTCTGCAATCGTGCCGGCAGCGTCGCCGCCGCCGCCCACGCCGGCTGGCGCGGGCTACTGGCCGGCGTGCTGGAAAACACCGTCGACGCGATGGCCGTGCCGCCGGCCGGGATCATGGCCTGGCTCGGCCCGGCAATCGGTCCGGAAGCGTTCGAGGTCGGCGCCGAAGTGCGCGAAGCGTTTGTGCAGCGCGACGCTGAAGCGGATTCGGCATTTCGCGCCACCGCGGTACCCGGCAAATTCATGGCCGATCTCTACGCGCTGGCGCGGCTCCGGCTCGATGCCGCCGGCGTGACACAGGTTTACGGCGGCGGTTTATGCACCCATGCCGACCCGGCGCGTTTTTATTCCTATCGGCGCCAGCCGGTCAGCGGCCGCATGGCGTCGCTGATCTGGTTGCGGATGAATGATGCGTAACCGAAAAAGGCAGGCTATGATGCCAGCACACCGGTTGCCGCGAGGCAGCGGCGCTTCGGTAATGAAATAAATGAACAGGCCAACGTTTGCCACGGCGCGTGTGGCGTCATCGGGGGAAGAAAAATGTTGAGAACGGACAACAAGAAACTGCTCGCCATATTGAGCGCCGCAGTAATCGGAATCGCCGCGGGAAACAGCTGGGCGCAGGACGATTCGGGCGCAGCTGCGGGCGGGGCTGATTCGGCGACGGCCGCCACTGCGGTCAATCCCGAGACTCTGGTCAAGCCGCTGCCCTCCGAGATGGAGCCGCTGACCTACAAGAGCCTGATTCTCGATGCGGTCAATACCGGCGAGCATGTGATCGCAGTCGGCGCGCGCGGCGCGGTGCTGGTCTCCAACAATGGCAAGGACTGGGCGCAGGTACAGACGCCGGTGCGTGCCATGCTGACCTCGGTGTTTTTCATCGACAGCAAGAATGGCTGGGCGGTGGGGCATGACGCCACCATCCTGCACACCACCGATGGCGGCCGCACCTGGCAGTTGCAGAACTTTCACCCCGAACTCGAAAAACCGTTCCTGCAGATCATCTGCACCGACGCCAGCACCTGCGTTGCGGTCGGCGCTTATGGCCTGCTCGAGCGGACTACTGATGCCGGCGCCACCTGGACTGCGGTCAATGCACCCAGCATTCTCGCCGATCAGCTGCATCTCAATTCCATCACCCGCCTGGGCAACGGCGACCTGCTGATTGCCGGCGAACAGAGCATGCTGGGACTTTCCAGCGATGGCGGCGCGACCTGGACAAAGTTGCCTCCGCCTTACGACGGCTCGCTGTTCGGCGCGCTGCCGGTGGGCCAGACCGGTGCGATGATCTACGGACTTCGCGGCAATGTGTTTGTGACAGACGACGTGAAGTCCAACAAGTGGACCAAGCTTGACACCGGCACGGTTGCCTCGTTCTTCGGCGGCACCATTCTGCCCAACGGCGACCGTATCCTGGTCGGCCTCGCCGGCACTGTGCTGGACATCAAGCCCGGCACCAACGCAGTCAGCCAGATCCAGATCAGCCAGGCAGTGGATGGCAGCAACGGTAAGCAAAAGCAACAGGTGGTGACCAGTACCCTGAGTTCGGTCATACCGTTCGGCAGCGGCATCCTGGTGACAGGTTCCCAGGGCGTGCAGACCGTGGCGCAAATCCAGTAAGCGGCAGCCAGATAAAAAACGGGGAGAAACAGAATGAGCGATTTGGATACTAGCGAAGCCAAACTGGGCACGGCCCACAAGATACTCAGCACGCTGGAGCCGCTGATCTACGCCAAGCGCTGGCTGACGATGGGCATCCTGGTGGTCATCACCATTTTCCTGTTCGCCGAGATGATGCTGATTCGGACCGATGCCGGGTTCGACAAGTCGATTCCGCTTGAGCATCCCTACATGAAGGTGCTCAAGCAGTACATGGCCGATTTCGGCGGTGCCAACACCGTGCTGGTCGCTTTGATCCAGAAGAACGGCAACATCTACAACGAGAAATTCCTCACCGAGCTGAAGCAGGCGACGGATGAGGTGTTCTTCCTGCCGGGCGTCGACCGCTCGCGCGTGTCCTCGCTGTTCACGCCGGACGTGCGCTATGTCGAGGTGGTGGAGGGCGGCTTCAAGGGCGGCAATGTCATCCCGGCCGACTACGCGCCGACGCCGGAGATGTTCGCCACCATTCGCGACCATGTCGGCAAGGCCGAAATCATCGGCCGCTTGACCACCAAGGATCAGCGCGGTGCGATGATCTTCTCTGAATTGCTGGAAACCGATCCTGTCACCGGCGTCAAGCTGGATTACGGCAAGGTCGCCAATATGCTGGAGGACAAGATCCGTGGGCGCTTCACCCACAAGACCAAGTTCCTCTATACGCTCAAGCACGACTTCACCAGCGCCAACGGCAAGTACAAGTTCAAGGCCGGCGACCAGGTCGCCGAGGGCTTCACCAATTACGGCTGGAAGCTGCGCTTCCACACCTTTGACGCCACCCAGCAGGATCCGGTGACGACCGAGACCAAGATCATTCCGATCAAGGGCGATCTGGTCAACGTCAAGGAAGTTGCCAACCCGCAATACAACCCGGATGTGGATATCCACATCATCGGTTTCGCCAAGGTGGTCGGCGATGTCATCGATGCGACCTTGCAGGTAGTGGTGTTCTTCCTCGTCACACTGATCATGACCATGATCCTGCTGTGGCTCTACGTCGGCTCGTTCAAGCTCGCCGTGCTGCCGCTGATCTGTTCGATCGTCGCCGTGATCTGGGAGTTCGGTCTGCTGCGACTGTTCGGCTATGGTCTTGATCCGTTCGCCATCCTGGTGCCGTTCCTGATTCTCGCGGTATCGGTGTCGCATGGCGTGCAATACGTCAACGCCTGGGTCGGTGAAGTTGCAGAAAACGGCCGCAACAGTTTCGACGCCTCGCTGATGACCTGGCGCCGCCTGGCGATCTACGGAACCATGGCGATCATGACCGACGTCGTCGGATTCGGCACGATCTACCTGATCCCGATCGACATCATTCGTGAAATGTCGATCAACGCCACGCTCGGCATGGCGGCGATCATCATCACCAACAAGATCATGATGCCGATCATGCTGACCTGGGTCGACGTTGGCGATCCCAAACTCTTCGCCGAGAAGCAGGTGCGGCGCGACGCAGTGTTCGATCCGATATGGCGCCTGCTCTCCGGCATGGTCAAGCCGGCACCGGCGGTCATCACCCTGCTGATCTGTTCCATCCTGCTCGGCTGGAGCCTGTGGAAGGGACAGGAGATGCAGGTCGGCGACAGCCAGAACGGCGTGCCGGAACTGCTGCCGGATTCCCGCTTCAATCAGGATTTCCGCGCGGTCACAGCGAATTTTGCGATCGGTGTCGACATTTTCAAGGTCATCGCCGAGATGGATCCGGAATCCTGCGTCAAATACACCAATATGGAGCAGGTCGACCGCTTCGCCTGGCACATGACCAATACGCCGGGCGTCGCTTCGGCGTTGTCTCTGCCGCAAATGGGCAAGATCGTCAACTCGGCGTTCTCTGAAGCCTCGCCCAAGTACTTTGTATTGCCACGCAACAAATACGCAATCGTGCAGGCGATCACGCCGATTCCGACATCGTCCGGCCTGCTGAATCCGGATTGCTCGGCGCTGGCGGTGTTCGTCTTCACCAAGGATCATACGGCGGCGACGATCGAACGCATCGTCAACAAGGTCAATGCTTTCAACATGAGCAACGGTGTCGAGTATTTCAAGACGCATCCGGACGTCGATGCCAAGTACTGCGGCGACAAGACCGCAGCACTGCGTAATGTCGGCTCGACCAAAGTCGCCCTCGAAAAGGCCAGCGACAAGCTGCGCAAGGCCGATCCGAATATTTCCGACGATAAGCTTGCCGGCAACGCAAACATCAAGTCGCTGACCAAGCAGGAATCCGATGCCGAGGCCAAGCTCAAGAGCTTCGACAAGTCCTGTCCGGTTCACTTCGCGATGGCTTCCGGCAATGTCGGCGTCATGGCCGCGACCAACCAGGAAGTGCACCGTCTGGAGAAGTTGACGCTGCTCTACGTCTATATCGCCATCGTGGTCTGCGTGTATCTCTCGTTCTTCGAGTGGGAGAGCATCCTCTGCATCATGCTGCCGTTGAGCCTGGTGTCGTGGATGGCCTACGCGGTGATGGTGCTGCTGGACGTCGGCATGAAAGTCGCCACGCTGCCGGTGGTCGCGCTCGCGGTCGGTATCGGTGTGGACTACGGCATCTATGTCTACGCCACCATGGCCGACGCCGTGGCCGGCGGCTACAAGCTGCAGGATGCGTATTTCAAGACGCTGAAGATGACCGGCAAGGCGGTGATCTTCACCGGCATCACGCTGGGCTTCGGCGTCGCCACCTGGATGTTCTCCGGCCTGCAGTTCCAGCGCGACATGGGCAAGCTGCTGGTGTTCATGTTCACCGCCAACATGTTCGGCGCGATCTTGGTGCTGCCCGCCATCGCCCGCTTCCTGCTCAAGGAAAAGGTGCTGGCACCGGGCGAGAAACCGGTGTTCAAGCCACGGCATTGATATCGTCCTGATAAGCACGGGTACATCCATGTACCCGACTGTCAAAATTAAAGACTCCGCTGCGGCGGGGTCTTTTTTTGCCGGGACAATTGAGCGCGAGAAACCGCCGTCATGCCGACCGGCGGTAGCGTTTTTCCATTTCAGCCGCTTTGACCGGATGCCGGCAATGCCCGACATTAAGCACGCGCCGGCATTCGGGCCGACGCGACGACAGAATGCGGTACATCGGCCGGCCGGCCATTCGTAGGCCCCGCCTTGTGATTTGGAGCCTGCAAGATGGAGATGCCGCCGCAAACCCCGAGACCGCGCCTGCAGGCGCTGGATCTGATCGAAAAAATCCTGCTGCTTGCGCTGTATGCGGCCTTTCTCATACGCATGCTGTCCAAGATCGATTTCGCACATCTGCTGCTGGGGCTGGCGCTCGCTCTGCCCCTGCTTGCCGGCGAAGGGCTGGTGCTGGTGTTTGGGCTCATCCGCAAGAAGACCGAGATCATCTCCATCCGTCCGCGAGATTGGTTTCTGGCGCTGACGGCGACGTGTCTGCCGCTGCTGGTGGCGCCCGAACCTCAGGGGCAGGGCTGGCTGCCGGCGCCGATATTCGTCGCTTGCATGCTGCTAGCGCTCGGCTTTCAGATTTATTCCAAGATCGTCCTGGGCCGAAGCTTTGGACTGGTCGCTGCGAATCGCGGACTCAAGCTGCATGGTCCTTACCTCTGGGTGCGTCATCCCATCTACGCGGGCTATCTGCTGATGCACCTGACCTATCTGCTCGGCAACCCGACCGGCAGAAACCTGTTGATCTATGTTCTTTTCTACTGCCTGCAACTGCCCCGCATCGCGGCCGAAGAACGGTTGTTGGTGCAGAACCCGCAGTATCGCGAGTACCTCAAGACCGTCAAATACCGGTTGATTCCCGGGATTTACTAGCTTGCAGATGCCCGCTTGCATGACCCGCTGTCGTTGTCGTGGCGACGATATTGTTATTAAATATTTACTATATTAAAAATATTTAAACAATAAATAACAACAATCGATGCCGACTCATGGACAGCGGGTGGCGCGAATCATGTGTGGCGTAAGGCCCGGCGAAGCAGAGCGATGACCATGCCTGCAATGAATAAGCCGGCGAGAACATCGCTGAAATGATGACCTCCAGCAGCAGGAGTTGACGCAATGACGAGCAGTGTCATCGGCAGCAGTGGCCAAAACAGCCAGCGCATGCCGCGTGTCGCATGCAGGCAGATCACCGCGAGCGCGGCGTGAAATGACGGAAACTGCACGATGCCCTGCATGGTTCGCGGGTCGAGCACATGCAGGCTGCCGTTGCGCAGCGCAAGGTATTGGATGACATAAGGCTCGGTGTGCGACTCCGGCGTAGCGTAGTAGACAAACGCGCCAGCCGCCGGAAACACCGCGCCGAGCAGCACCACCGCGATGGCGGTCAGCGTAAAACCCAGAAACAATTCGCGCGCCCGGTCGGGCCTGCCTATCGGGTCGAACATCAGGATCAGCACAATCAGTTCAATGCCCAGCGCGCCGTAACTCCACTGCGTCAGATGCGCGAGCGCAGGCGTCGACAGCAGCAGGCGGTGATACGCCGGCCAGTCGCAGCCGATCGCCCTATCCAGTGCGGCCAGTTGCGCATCGAACAGAGGGCGCGGCGACAGGCCGGCCAGCAGGTAGCTCAGTGTTCCCAGCGCGGCGGTGCCTAGGGTGAACAGCAAGGCGGTGCGCGCCAGCCCCGCCAGCCGGGGTTCCGGGCGCAGGCGGCCATAGACGATCCATAAGCCGAGGAAGAAAACACCGCCCAGAGACACGAGTGCGAATCCGTGCAACGCGAGGGTGTAGCGAGTGAATGCCAGCAGCAGAACATCTGCCAGTGTCAGTGCGAACAGGAGAGTGAATTCCTTGCGGAGGCCGGTTGTTGCGATATTCATTCGCCGTGCTGCCCATGCTGCATGCAGTCGATATTGGCAGTCGTGCCATCATCGAGATTCAGCGCGGTGAGACAGCCGCCCCAGACGCAGCCGGTATCGAGCCCATGCACCTGAGCCTGTGGCCAATGCGTTTGTCCCAGTGTGGACCAGTGGCCGAAGACAATCTCCGTATCGGCCGATTGGCGACCGGGCACTTCAAACCACGGCATCAGTCCCGGCGGCTGCGTGCCCGGTGCACCCTTGGGTTTCATTTTGATGCGGCCCTGCGCATCGCAGTAGCGCAGACGTGTAAAGCAATTGACGATAAAACGCAGGCGTGGAATTCCGCGCAACTGTTCGCTCCAGATATCCGGCTCATTGCCGTACATCTGAGCAAGAAAGTCGTCGCCTTGCGGGCCGCGGATGAACGCCGAGGCTTCTGCGGCTAATTCCAGAGTCTGTTGGATGTTCCATTGCGGCGGCAGCCCGGCATGGATCAGCAGGATGCCAGTAGCGGGATCGCGCCAGGCCAGCGGCTGTTGCCTCAGCCAAGCCAGCAATTCGTCCCGGTCGGGTGCAGCGAGCACTGCCTGCAGGGTGTCGCGTTTGTCGCTGCGGCGACCGTTAGCGACCGCCAGCAGGTGCAAGTCATGGTTGCCCAGTACAGTGATGGCATGCTCGCCCAGAGATTTCACCCGTCGCAGCACTTCCAGCGACTGCGGGCCGCGGTTGACCAGGTCGCCGGTTAGTAGGAGACGGTCGCGGCCGGGCTGAAATTCCAGCTTTGCAAGCAGCGACTGCAATGCCTTGTCGCAACCCTGTATGTCACCAATGGCGTAAGTGGTCATTTGTATGGGCTGGACTTGTTAATGAACGGGTAATATGAACGCACCGACAGGCGGTAGCATTTTCCCATTTCAGCCGCTTTGACGCGATGCCGAGAAAGCCCGATATTAAGCGCACGGCAGCACTCGCGCCGGTAACGTTTTCAGGAGATGACACATGATGCAGGAATTGATGAAATTTATTCGTGATGAGGAAGGCGCTACCGCCATTGAGTATGGTTTGATCATCGGCCTGATTGCAGTGGCGATAGTTGCTGTGCTGATTTTGGTTGGCTCCAATCTAAATTCGCTCTTCACTACGGTCGATAATAAGCTGAGCGCAGCTGCGGGCTAGCTAAAAGCGACAAGACTGCGCACGGTGAATGTTGTACTAGGTATCTGGGCCTGTGTCATCGCCGGCTACGACTGGCGTCAGCACCGGATTCCCAATGTGGGTTTGCTGTTGGTGCTGGTGCCGGCACTGCTGGCACTGGCGATCAACAGCAAGGGTTTGCTGGGCGTTGCGGTATGGCCGAGCGTGGAAGGACTGCTGCTGGCGGGCATCCTGCTGCCGGGTTATGTGCTGGGACGCATGGGTGCGGGTGATGTGAAGTTTGCCGGTTGCCTGGGGCTCCTGCTGGGCCCTTGGGCAACCGTCAAGATGTTGCTGGTATTTGCGATTGCGCTGGGTCTGGTGTCTCTGGTGATGTTGTTGCACACACGTTGGAGCGACGACAGCCGCACGCGGCGTATCGCGGCCGCGCCAGCGCTGGTGCTTGGATTTATGATGCAGTTGTTTTTTCCGCAATGGCTGCCGTGGAACGGGTGATATGAGCAGACTGGAAACAGCGCGGACCGATATCGCACTGCGCGCCAGGCAAACCGGCGCGGCGGCGATGGAATTTGCGCTGGTGTTCCCCCTGCTGCTGCTGCTGACCTACGGCGTCATCGTTTATTCCTACGTCTATGTCCTGCAGTCGTCGATCAACTATGCGGCGCAGGAAGGCGCGCGCGCGGCGGTCGGGGTGGACCCTGCAGTGGCCGACGGTACTGCGCAGGCGAGCACGACGGTTACCAATACGCTGAACTGGCTGCCTGCCGCGCAGCTTGCACTGGTGGGCTCCACAGTCGCCGCCTGCCCCGGCGATGCCTTGTGTCCTGTGGGCTCCACCGGTGTCGTCGTGCATGTCACCTTCGGGCCGCTCAGCACGCTGTTCCCGACCATATCGCTGGGCGGGATGATGGGCATCAATTCAGTGCCGCCGCTGCCTGCCCAGTTGACGGCTGTGGCCGTGGTCAGAACCTAGCCATGTTTGCCTCTCCCTTGGGGTGAGGGCGGAGCTCTCAAATTTCTCCCATGCCTGAAACTCTTCCAGAGTTCGGGAGTTGGCAGGAGAGCTAAGAGTGCTGCTTACGAGGGCAGGGATAGTTGCATATCATGTTTGCCGTTATCATCCGAGCGGGATCAGGGAGAACAAGATGAGCAGCACGACGCTCAAGGTCATCACGGTGGTACTGGTGTTGCTGGCACTATTGCTGGCCGGCGTCAGTTACCACATGTTCCGCGGCTACGCCGAGCAGGCGCAGCAGGCCAACCAGAAAGCCAAGGCCGAAGCTGCGACCACGCCGCAGGTGCTGGCAGTGGTCGCACTGAAGCCGCTGCCGGCCTACAAGCCGATCGACCGCGAGTCGGTGGCGCTGGTGCCGGTGGCAGTAAAGCCGACCCAGTATTTCACCACGCTGGATGATGTGGTCAACCATGTGCCACTGGTCGACATCGACGCCGGTGCGCCGGTGACGGCACGCTACTTCAAGGAAGGCAACGTGCTGGCCAAAGTTATCCCGGCGGGCTACCAAGCGGTGTCGATCGAGGTCAGCGATGTCATCGCCGTGGGCGATTTCGTGCGGCCCGGCGATATCGTCGATGTCCTGTTGTATCTGCAGAACGGCGGCGACAAGGTGCCACCGCAGGCACGCGTGCTGCTGAAGGATGCGCGCGTGCTGGCTTACGAAGACCGCATCATCGACCGCCCCGAGGGTATCAAGGATGATGGCAAATCCCCGCAACAACAGCGCCATCAGCGCACGGCGGTGCTGGCAGTGCCGGATGCCGACACCACGCGCCTGATGCTCGGCGTGAGCATGGGACAGATTCGTCTGGCCCTGCATAGCCAGGCGCCGCAGGTCGCCGGTGGTGCGCAGACCGAGGCGAATGGATTGCCGTTGTCGCCGGAAGCGCTGGCCAAGGCTGCTGCCAACAAGGTGCCGGATCAGGCAATCACCATTGCCGAGCTGGGCCGCGTCAAGCCGCCGCCTTCAAAGGCGGCTGCGCCCAAGCCCACGGTGGATGTCTATCAGGGTTCCAAGCTCGAACATGTCAAAACCAACTAGGGCGCGCGCCATGAAAGCCAGTCACCTCGTTTTTTTCCGGAAGCCGCTACTCGTGCTAGTGCTGGTGTTGCCTTGGGCGGTCCAGGCGCAAGCGCCGGTGCCGCCGCACAACCTGATCCAGGTCGAGCAGGGCACGCAGAAACTGCTGCGCCAACCGGCCGGTATCGCCCGCGTCGCGGTCGGCGACCCGCAGGTCGCAGAGGTCAATGTAGTGAACCGGCGTGAGTTGCTGATCAGCGGCAAGAAACTCGGCATCACCAGTTTGATGGTGTGGAAGACCAAGCAGGGCCAGCCGGTCGAATACCGTATCCGCGTCGGTGCCGTGGTCGATCCGCTGCGCGCCACGGTCAAGGATCCTGAACTCAAGAATGCGGTGATCGACCCGGGCCAGCGGCTGGAAGGGCGGCTGCCCAACCTGCTGGCCTATCGCCGCGCCAAGATCGCGGCGACGCAGGGTCAGAGTGATGCCAAGGTGGTGGATCGCAGCCAGGTCGACCTGGAATCGCAGGTGATGACGCAGGTGAAAATCTCCGAGGTTAGCCGCACCACGCTGCAGCAGTACGGTCTCAACATCGGCAAGCTCGGATCGAACGGCCAGTACGGCAGCTTCACGGTGCCGGGTTCGGGTGCGGTGGCCGGTGCCGGCGGCATCTCAGCGGCGCTGCCGGTGCAGAATGCTTTCAATATTGTTCTGGGCGATGCGACTAACCAACTCTACAGTGCACTGAGCCTGCTCGAACAGAAGGGATTGGCGCGCACTCTGGCCGAGCCCAGCCTGCTGGCGATGAGCGGCCAGACCGCGAGCTACCTCGCTGGTGGTGAGTTTCCGGTGCCGGTGACGCAGGGCGGCGCCACCTCCGGTGCGGTCACCATTCAATACAAGGAATTCGGTGTGCGCCTGAACATCAGTCCGACCATCCTGTCGCGCGACCGCATCGCGATGAAGGTGGCGCCGGAAGTCAGCGACCTCGATTTTTCTGCGGGCATCCAGATCGGCGGTGTGGCCGTGCCGTCGCTGCTGGTGCGCCGCACCGAAACCACGGTGGAACTGGGCGACGGCGAGACTTTCGTGATTTCCGGTCTGGTTTCGAGCAACCTGGTCAACAATGTCAACAAGGTGCCGTGGCTGGGCGATCTGCCGGTGCTGGGCGCGTTCTTCAAGTCGACCTCGATCAATCGTCAGGACAAGGAACTGATCATGATCGTGACGCCGCACCTGGTGCGGCCGCTGGCGCGCGATGCCCAACTGCCGCCGCTGCCCGGCGCGCGCTACGACCATTACGATCCAAGCTTCGCACGTACGA
>JBOICK010000015.1:0-44901 GCA_050739895.1 Stenotrophobium sp. | reverse complement strand
CCCTGGATTTCCTTGAAGTGGGCGAAGAGATCTTCGCCGCCGCCATCAGGAGTGATGAAACCGAAACCCTTGGCGTCGTTGAACCACTTGACGGTACCGTTAACCATATTAGACATGCAACGTTCCTTTGAACTGAAAATAAAAAACAGGTTTTCACCTGTGGTTGTGCAAGCGATCAAGAAACGTAGCCGGGGGACTGACAGCATCCCCGCGTAAAAAATCGGGGAACAAACCTTCGCGGTGAATACTTACTTGAAACGACTGCGGTGCGCACTCTAGCACCCTTTTTTGCCCGGTGTCGAACTGTTGATGCCTGCACAATCAGTTACCTGGGGCTCTTTCGACGCCACCCGCTATCAGGATCAAGTCGAAATTTACTTGATTATTTATATAAATATATTGTTATTTTAATATAAATAAAAACGATTATTCCGGCCGATACTCAGACAGCGGGCGTTCATGCCAGCGCATCCATCTCGGTTTGCGGCACGATGCTGGCGAGATCGGCAATCGCGTTCGTCAGGTATTGGGCAATGCGCGGCTCCAGCCAGTAAACCGGCTGGCCATAACGGCTGGCCGCGACGAAGCCGACATGGCCGCCGTGCTGTGCCAGCTCCAGCGTCACCTGTGGAGCCAACTCGTCGGGTGTGGGCAGGATCGAGGGATCCATGAACGGATCGTCGGCGGCATTGATTACCAGCGTCGGCCGGCGGATGCGGCCGAGAAAGGCGGCACTCTCGCAGCGCGTGTAGTAATCCAGTGCATCCCGGTAGCCGTTGTTTGGCGCGGTATAGGCGTCGTCGAGTTCGAAGAAATCCTGCGCCTGCAGCGCGGCCTCCAGATTCACCCCAGGCGCCACCGGAACGCGCGGATGCTTGTTGCGCAGGATTTCGCGCAGATCGGCCAGCAACCGGTCCTGGTAACGGCGCGAAAATCCGTGCCGCAACCGCTCGGCACAGGGCACCAGCCGCAGCGGCGCACACACTGCCACCGCCGCCGCCACCGGCGCAGCCTGGCCGTCTTCACCCAGGAACTTGAGCAATACATTGGCGCCCAGAGACCAGCCGACCGCAGTCAACGGCGTATCGCGCTCGCGCTTGCGCAGCAGTTGCAGCAGGTAGCGCAGATCCGTGGTGTCGCCGTGGTTGTACAACCGCGATGTGCGGTTGGGTTCCGGTCCGCCGCCGCGCAACTGCAATGCGACCGTGCGCCAGCCCTGACCGATCAGCAAACGCGCCAATCCGCGCAGGTACTTGGAATCGAAACCGCCGGTCAAGCCATGCACCAGCACCGCGATAGGGCCATGAACATTGTCCTCGCCACTCCAGCCGAGATCGACGAAATCACCGTCGGCCAATTCCAGACGTTCCCGCCGGATTTGCAATGCCGGCGTAGGCCGCAGCAGCGCCGCCGCCAGAGTTTGCAGGTGAGCATTACGCAGCAGCGGATGCGGCCTAAAACCGCTGGCGATGATTTGTCCGTGTGCTTTCATGTGTTCGTTTGAAGCGTCTGACGTTGATACGGGTTGCGCTGGATGGATGTAACGATTGCATTTGAAACTCAGATTCGGGATCAGTCAACGGCCTCGATGTTGGCAGTGCCGGGCATCACCATCGGCAGCACCTGCTCGTTAATGGCGATCGGCACCCGAATCAGCGCCGGCCCGCGAACCGCGAAGGTCTGCTGCAACAGTGCACGCGCATCGTCTGCGGCGGTTGCCGCGCCCAAATCCACCGCGCGCACACCGAATGCCCACGCCACCGCACAGAAATCAGTGGCGCAGTGAAACACCGAGCCGACATGGCGCTGTCGATAGGACATGCGCTGCTGCTGATGCACCATGCCCAGCGCCGCGTTGTCCAGCAGTAAGACCTTCACATTCAGATCGAGTTCGGCCAGCGTCGCCAACTCCTGCACGTTCATCAGCAAGCTGCCATCGCCGCTGAAGCACACCACTGGTGCGCCGGGCAGTGCCAGCGCGGCACCGATCGCCGCGGGCAAGCCGAAGCCCATCGTGCCCAGCCCGCCGGAGGTCAGCCAGCGGTCCGCGCGCTGGAACGGATAGCTCTGTGCCACCCACATCTGGTGCTGGCCGACATCGGTGGTCACCGCCGCATCCGGCCCGGCCAGTTCGGCCACCGCGCGCACGATGCCGTAGGGCGTGCGCGGATCGTGCAGGCCCGGCAGACGCAGCGGCAATTGCTGGCGCAGCGCCGCCACGTGCAACAGCCACTCGCTGCGCAACTGCGGCGTCACCTGCGGTATCAGCGCCTGCAGCGCGGCACGCGCGTCGGCCTCGATCGCCAGCGTCGGCGTTCGCAGCTTGCCCAGCTCGCGACGGTCGGCGTCGATGTGGATCACCCGGGCGTTCGGGCAGAAGCGGTCCAGCCGTCCGGTGGCGCGGTCGTCGAAGCGCGCGCCCACCGCGATCAGCAGGTCGCATTCCTCGATCACCTGGTTGGTGTAGCGCGCGCCGTGCATGCCGAGCATGCCCAGCGCCAGCGGATGACCGGACGGCAGTGTGCCCAGCGCCATCAGCGTCGTCGTGGTCGGCAATGAGGCACGCTCGGCCAATGCAGTGGCCTGTGACTGCGCACTGGATTTGACCACGCCACCGCCCACATACAGCACCGGTCTTTTCGCGGCGTTGATCATTGCGGCGGCCTGCTCGATCAGCGTCGTATCCGGCGCATCCGGCACGTAGCCATAGCCCGGCGCGGGCCAGTGCGCGAATGCAATGCGCTCCTGCTGCACGTCCTTCGGCACATCAATCAGTACCGGGCCAGGACGGCCGCCTTCGGCGATGCGGAAGGCTTCCGGGATCACGTCCAGCAACTCGGCCGCCGACTGCACCAGGAAATTGGCCTTGGTGATGGTGTCGGTGATGTGGCCGGTTTTCACTTCCTGGAACGCATCAGTGCCGATCAGATGACGCGGCACCTGCCCGGTGATGCAGACCATCGGCACCGAATCGAGCATGGCGTCGGCCAGCGCCGTCACCAGGTTGGTCACGCCCGGCCCGGAAGTTGCCAGACACACGCCGGCGCGGCCGCTGACGCGCGCCATGCCCTGCGCGATGAAGCCCGCACCCTGCTCGTGTCGCGCGAGGATGTGGCGGATGCCGCTGTCATGCAGCGCCTCGTAGAGCGGCAGCAGCGCACCGCCGGGAATGCCGGCGATGGTCTGCACGCCCTGGCGTTGCAGCAATTGCACGATGAGTTCTGCACCTGTGATGTTCATGAAAAGGTTCCTGGTGTGTGAACCCCCTGCAGATGAAAACCGGCGCGGAAACGAAGAACCCCCCGCCGGTTCGCACCGGCGGGGGGCTGTTTGTTGCAGCAGCGTCCCCTACGGCGCGTCGCTAACGACGACCAGTACGAGGACGAGTACGGCTTGCTGCTTGCGTGTCATTGAAAAATTTCTGCGAATTGTTGAGCTGCAGGGCGCGCAGTATAACGGCACGCGCCGACACAGCTCAAGCCTACTTGATGAGCCCCTCGGCCTTGAGCGCCTTCTGCACGCCCGGACGCGCAGCGATACGGCCCACGTACTGCGTCAGCGCCGGCCATTTGCTCATGTCGACCTTGACGAAATTTGCCCAGTTGAGAATGGTGTAAAGGTAAGCATCGGCGGCGGTAAAGGTCTCACCCATCAACCAGGCCTTGCCGGCGAGTGCCTTGGCCAGATAATCGCAGCGGCCGCCAAGCTGCTTGATGGCAGACTCGCGCTGCTCCGGCTTGATCGCCGGGTTGAACAGCGAGCCCATCGGCTTGTGCACTTTGGTGGAAATGAAGTTGAGCCATTCCTGCAGACGGTAGCGTTCAATCGTACCGTTGGCGGGCGCCAGCTTGCTGGCGGGTTTCTGGTCGGCGAGATATTGCACGATTGCCGGGCCTTCGGTGAGCACCGTGCCATCGGCCAGGCGTAGCGACGGCACATAGCCTTTTGGATTGACCGCATAAAAATCTTCGCCACCCGCAGTCTTGTGAGTCTTCAGATCGACATTCTCAAGTTGCAGATCAATACCGGCTTCACAGGCGACGATGTGCGGAGACAGCGAGCAAGCCGCGGGAGAGAAATACAGTTTCATGCCAATACTCCTGATAATTGAACGGGTCTTTGGACCGGATTTGACACGCAGGGTTCAGGACACCAGTCCTGCGACGAAGAACGCGGCGGCACCGGCCAGTCCGCCGATCACGGCGGTCTGCAACGCGGACTTGAGCATCGGTATTCCGGTATAGCGGCCTTTCACCGCGCCGAAACCGAACAACGTGAGCAGCGTCGCGCCAGCCGATACCCATAGCGCCTGTTTCAGATCCGGCAGCAGCATGTACGGCAGCAGCGGCACCAGTCCGCCGGCGAAATAAGCACCGCCGATGGTCAGCGCCGAACTCAGGGCGCGGCCCTCGGCGGGTTTTTCCAGGCCGAGCTCGAAGCGCATCATGAAATCGACCCAGCGCTCGTGATCCTGCGTCAGCGCATCGACGGTTTTTTCCAGCACCTCGCCGTGCAGGCCGTAGGTTTCGAGGATTTCGGCCACCTCGCGACGCTCATGCTCGGGAATATCACGGACCTCGCTGCGCTCGCGCAGCAGTTCGGAATCGTAGTGATCCGCCTGCGAGCGCGCCGCCAGGAATCCGCCCAGGCCCATCGCGATGGTGCCGGCGGCGATCTCGGCAAAACCGGCGGTAACGATGATGCCGGAGCTGGCGACAACGCCCGCGAGGCCCGCCGCCAGTGCAAACGGAACCGTTAGTCCATCCGCCGCGCCGATGACAATATCGCGTACGCGTTCGGACTGGCCAAAGTGGGTTTCCTGGTGGCGGGTACTACGCATGCTGCGATGTTCTCCGACGAAAGCGGTCTGGCGGCAGATTATGGCAGCGATTGCCGCCGCCGGCTGTGAGGTTCCCGCGGCAGCGCGTGCCGGGCTACCATTCGCGACATGAATACCTCACCCGTCGCAAGCACGCCCGTCAACAGCGAACTATGGGCGCTGGCTGCCGCCATCATCGTGCTGATTTCGATTTTGCAATTGCACATCATCAGCGCGGTATTTTCCTGCCTGCTGGTGTATGAACTGGTGATCTCGCTGGCGCCGCGGCTGGGACTCGGGCGGCTCTCGGCGGCGCGCGCCAGGGTCGTCGCGGTGGCGATGCTGGCGACACTGATCGTGTGCCTGCTGATCTTCGCCGTGATCGGCTTGGTGGCAGTCTTTCGTCACGGCGGCGACAGTTTTCCGGCGTTGCTGCAAAAGCTCGCGGAAGTGCTCGAAGACACCCGCGGCCACATGCCGGACTGGCTCGGCAACTATGTGCCGGCCGATGCCGACGATCTGCGCCAGACGATGGCGGTGTGGCTGCGCGCACATTCCAGTGCGCTGCCCGGCGCCGGCCGCATCGTCGGCCACGTCACCGCGCACATTCTCATCGGCATGGTGATCGGTGCGATGCTGGCGCTGCACCAGGCGATGCCGATGGAGGCGCACCGGCCGCTGGCGCGGATCATCATCACGCGTGCGCAGCGCATGAGCCGCTCGTTCCGCCGCGTGGTCTTCGCGCAGGCCTGGATTGCCGGCATCAACGCTGCGTTCACGGCGATTTTCCTGTGGGTCGCGCTGCCGCTGGCCGGCGTGCACCTGCCACTGACCAAAACCATGGTCGCACTGACCTTTGTCGTCGGTCTGATGCCGATCATCGGCAACCTGATTTCCAACACGGTGATTGTGCTGGTGAGCTTCAGCTATTCGCTGCCGATGGCAGGCGTCTCACTGGCGTTCCTGATTTCGATTCACAAGCTCGAATATTTCCTCAATGCACGCATCATCGGCTCACATATCCGCGCGCGCGCCTGGGAACTGCTGGCGGCGATGCTGGTGATGGAAGCGGCGTTCGGCCTGGTTGGACTGATCGCCGCGCCGATCTATTACGCCTATCTGAAGGACGAGTTGACCGAACTGCAACTGGTCTAGGGATCTTCGTCGGCGAGACTGAACACCGGCAGCGACAGCCCCCAGATAATTGCAGCAAGACGCAGCAGCACAATCACGCCCATGCCGCAGAACGCAGCGATGCCGCGGTCCAGGCCGAGATCGTCCATCAGCACAAACACCGAGGCTCCGGCGATGGCGGCGGTGGCATAGATGCTGCCCTTGCGCAGGATCATCGGAATCTCCGCGCACAGCATGTCGCGCAGCACGCCGCCGAACACGCCGGTGATGGTGCCCATGACCACGACGATGACGCCGTCGACCTGCAGGGTCTGCGCGATGCGCGCGCCGGAAATGGTGAACAACGCCAGACCGAAAGCGTCGGCCACCAGCAGCAGCCGATCCGGCGGTCGGAACCAGCGAACGTAGATCAGCGTGATGATTGCGAAGGCGATGATGACCAGCAGGAAGCCGGGACTCGCCACCCAGAACACCGGGTGGCGGTCGAGCAACAGATCGCGCAGGGTGCCGCCGCCGATGGCGGTGACGATGGCAATCACCAGCACGCCAATCAGGTCGAGGCTTTTGCGACCGGCGGCCAGCGCGCCGGAAACGGCATAGACCGCGACGCCTGCGAGATCGAACAGGTGCGGCAGCGTCACGTCAATCTGCTATGGCGAATTTTGTACAGAACCCACTTTAGGTTAAGCGTTGTGAGCGAAGTCAGATTGCGTGAGGACGGAGCGCAGGAACCGGAGTTTACAAATGAGTAAATGAGGGTGAGGGCTGGTTCGGGCGAAGCACTGCTTCGCCAAGCCCGAACGAGCACCGCCCTCGCGCAAGCTGCCGAGTGCAGCAGCTTAACCTCAGCTCTTGGCCGCATGCGCGCGGCACCAGCCCTTGGCATTCACTTCCTTGCCGGGGAACGCAGCGCAGGGCGCGTAGCCGCCGCTGGCCTGCGCTGACTGGTACAGCGCGCAGTTGGCGCAGTCGTCGCCTTTCTTGTGGGTCGGCTCCTTGGCGGCGGTGAGCGTGGCGGCGTTTTCGGTGTAGCCCAGCGCCGTTGCAGCGGGATCGGAGGGACTGAGATGCGGCAGCGCCGCGGCGGCCAGTGCCTGCGGCAAACGCGACAGCGGCAGGGCGGCGGCAGCGACAGCCAGGCCACGGAGAAATTTGCGACGGCTGTTGGACGGTTCGGACATTTTTTTGACCTCGTGTTACAGGGGAATTCGGATGATAACGCCGCCTCGTTGTCACGGGTTTAATGCGAATCATTCCTGCCGCCACGCCCGACCCGCTATCAGCGTTTTGCACCTGAACATTGTTATATATTATTTATTATATTAATAATAATATTATATTAAATCACATTACTTTCCACCGATACGCAACAGCGGGGCTGCGTTGCAGATCGCAGGCGCAAAAAAAGCGCGCTGAACATCGCTCCGCGCGCCATGCGTGGCCCTGCGCTTACTGCTGCATCGCCTCGACTTCCAGCGTCAGCTTGACCTCGTCGCTCACCGCCGGCACATACGCGCCGACGCCGAATTCAGAGCGCTTGATGGTGGCGCTGGCGTCGACGCCGCAGGCCGGCTTCTTGGTCATCGGGTGCGGGTGGCAGGCGAAGTTGGTGACATCGAGTGTCACCGGCCTGGTCACGCCATGAATGCTGAGATCGCCGGTCACAGCGACCAGCTTGTCGCCATCGAACTTGAAGTCATGCGACTTGAAGGTGATGGTCGGGTACTTGGCGGCGTCGAAGAAATCCGCGCCCTGCAAGTGCTCGTCCAGCGCCGGCACGCCGGTGCTGACCGAGTTCACGGCGATGCTCACATCCGCGCTGCCGCTGTGCCTGGCCATATCCAGGGTGATGCTGCCGCTGGTCTTGTCGAAGCGACCTTCGGGATGCGAGAAGCCGAGATGATGGTAGGAAAATTTCTGGAAGCTGTGATTCGGATCGATGGTATAGGTGTCGGCGGCAAATGCGGGAATCACCACCATCGCCGTGGCTGCAAACAACAGGCTGCTCAATATCGTTTTCATTTGACGCTCCTTGGAACCGGGGTTGAGGATTTCTGCGCGGCGGGGCCGAGCAGAAGATGAAACTTCACCTGCACCGCATCGGCAACGACATCAAACGCACTCCACTGGCCCTCGCCGACCTTGTAATCACTGCGCTGAATCTGGAACGTGCCGCTGACTTCGGCGTTGCCGTCGGGCTTTTCGCGCAATTCGAACGGCACCTGCGCCGCATGCGCGATACCCTTGATGCTGAGCGTGCCGTCGGCCCGATAACGGCTGCCGCCGAGCGCAGTGATGGTCTTGCTGACGAAGCGCGCCTGCGGATGCGCGACCGCATCCAGCCAGCCTGGCTTGACCAGTTCGGCATTGGCATCGTCGCCGCCGGCATCCACGCTGGCCACATCGACCTGCAGGTCCGCGCTGGAATTCGCCGGCTGCGCGGCGTCCAGCACAATCTGCCCGCGATAGCGGCTGAAACTGCCGTCCACCGTCACGCCCATCTGGCTGAAGCTGAAATTGATGCTGCCGCCCTTGACAATCAATGGGCGATCCGCCGCGGCCTGCACGGCCACCGGCATCAGCGCGAAAATCAGCATCGTGATCAATAAACCTACGGTGCTTTTCATGCGCATTTCAGCTTTTCTTCGGCAGTGGCTTGAGTCCCGGCAACATGCGCGTCAGCACTTCGTCGCGGTCCAGGAAATGATGCTTGAGCGCGGCCAGCACATGCAGGCCGATGAAACCCAGGATGATCCATGCCAGATCACCGTGCACCTCTGCCAGCGCATACCCCAGCGCCTTGTCCTTGTGCAGCAGATCGGGCAGCGCGATCACGCCGAAATACACCGTGCTCACGCCCTTGGCCGAACTCATCAGCCAGCCGAGTACCGGCTGCGCAATCATCATCAGGTATAACAGCCGGTGCATCGCCTCCGCGGCGCGCTTTTGCCACGCCGGCATCGGCGGCATCTGCGGCGGCGGACTCAGCAAACGCCAGCCCAGGCGCAGCCAGACCAGCAGGAAAATCGTCACGCCAACCCACTTGTGCCAGGAAATCAGCCGCAGCTGGGTCGGGCTCAGCTCCATGTTGCCAAAGGTCCACGCCAACCCGAAGGCCGCAGCCATCAGCAGGAACATCAGCCAGTGGAAGGATTTCGCGGTAGCGCCGTAGGCGTTCATGCAATCGCTCAAGAAAGAGTGAAGGGATGCTAGTCGCCTGCTCGCGCAGGCTCAAGCGAAAATTTCTGACCAAACCAAACCATAAAACTGATGATTTGCGCAGACGACGCGGCATAATGCCCGCCTTGCTACCAGATGGAAAATCGCATGCAAACCCTGCGCGAAGATCAGGTCTCGAAAAAACCGCCTTCACCCCTGCTGCTGGCGCTGGAGAGCCGCGTATTCGCGGAATTCGGCGGACTGCTGGCGAGCCTGCCGCTGCTGCGCCGCCTGCCGCGCGGCGACGGTCACGCGGTGATGGTGGTGCCGGGCTTCGGCGGCGATGATCTTTCGACGCTGGCACTGCGCCGCGTGCTCAACAAACTGGGCTACGACAGCCACGGCTGGGGCCTGGGCCGTAATCTCGGCATGCGCGCCGGCATGAAAGACGCACTCGGCACGCGCCTGCGCGCACTGCACGAAAGCCATGAGGGAAAGGTCAGCCTGATCGGCTGGAGTTTGGGCGGTGTGTTCGTGCGCGAGATGGCGCGCGCACAGCCGCAACTGGTACGCCGCGTGTTCACCCTCGGCAGTCCGATCAACGGCCATCCCGACGCCAACAACATGACGCCGATCTTCCGCGCGGTGAATCGCGGCAAGCCGGTGAAGCTGGACTGGGAAGGCTTCCAGCGCCGTCGCGTGCCGCCGCCGGTGCCCTGCGTGGCGATCTACAGCCGCACGGACGGCATCGTCGAGTGGCACTGCTCGCGCGAAGAGGAAGCGGACAACACCGAGAACGTCGAAGTGTTCAGCAGCCATTTCGGCCTGCCCTACAACCCGCTGGTTCTACGCGCTCTTGCCGCGCGGCTGCCGCTGCCTTAGGTATTTTCCGCGCGTTCGAGCAACTTCGCGCGCTGGAACAGGAACCAGCCGGCACCAAAAACCACACCAAGCAGGAATGTGGCGGGGACGTATATCCATAAGCGGTTCATGCCGACACGGCGCCCTTCGACAAAGACAAAACCGATAAACAGGATGGCCGTAGCGGATAAGTCGGCAGCGACAGCCGTGGCCAGGTTGTTGGCAAAAATTGACGATAAAAATATCTGCGGCGTTGACCAATGCGCCGTCATGAACGCGATGAGGAAAACCCACGAGATCACGGTGCCGCTGATACACAACAAGAGGTAGAACGTGCTCGGCTTCATCTGTCTTTTCTCCGTCTGTCCGACTGCAAACTGCTTGCACAACAAGCTACCCGCTCGGTGCCAGCGGTTCAACTTCGACGCGAGTGCGATTCAAAAGCGGTCGGAGATGAACAGGCGCATCGACACTTCGGGATCGCCATCTTCGACCGTCACCGCCGCCCGCTCGAAACTCGGCAAACCGTTGGCGCTGACGTAGCCGCTGGTGCCGCTGCGCGCAAACGCCAACTCCGGCGCCAGTTGATGCCAGTCCGCATCCTGCTCGGCGCGCAGGGCGTAACGTCCCGGCTTGAGGCCATCGATCAGCACGGTCTGGCTGAAGCCGTGAACCGCGATCACTCGGCTCAGCAGCGGCCGGCGCTGCGCCGCCCAGTCCTGCGCGTCGGCGTAGACGCTGAGCCGCAGCGTGCCGCCCGGGCGCAGATGGTTCAGGTGCACATCCAGCGCACCGGCCTGGGCGGCGCCGGCGGTCAGAGCCGAAATGCAGATTGCGCTGGTGACGATTAAACCTTTCAAGTGAGACATGGCAAGCTCCGTTGACGGATCGTGCTGCCATGCTCCGCTTCGCTCGCCCCGAATCGCAGATGAATAAACGCATGTTGCGGGGGTGACAAAACTCACCTGCCACAACCGGCTTTGTGTTTCTATACTGTGTCAATGAATCTGCGCGCCGCGATCATCAAGGACACTCAGCTGCCGCAGTACTACCACGCCCTGCTGTCGCCGGTCAGCCTCGCCGCCTACGCCGCATGGCTGGCGGTGGTCTATCCGCCGCTGAGTCAGCGACTGCAGGGACATCTCGACTTCTCTGCGCCAGCCTTGGCCGGGTTCACCGGACAGTGCGTCGTACTGGTTTTTTTCCTGCTGAAGCACCGGCTCATATCAAACTTCGGCGGCAGGTGGCCGCTGCTTTCGCGCGCGGGCATTCTGTTGCAACTGGCCGGGGCGCTGGTCGCATGCGCCGCCTTCAACGATGGCCTGCAGCCAATCCTGCTGCTCCTGGTCGTGCCGCAGATCGCAATTGCATTCGCCATGCCCGCGGAAATTGCCATCCTCGTCGCAACCAATCTCGCGCTCTTCGCGATCATGCGTTCTTATCCGCCGGTACCGGGTGTGCCGGTCCTGACCTTTAGCATCGCCTACATGAGCCTGCAGGCGTTTGGCGTGCTCACGCTCACCTTCGCCGCGCGTGCCGAGGCAGCGCGCGACGAGGCAGTGCGCGCCAATGCCGAACTGATGGCGACGCGCCAGTTGCTCGGCGAAGGCGCACGCGGCGACGAGCGCCTGCGCCTGTCGCGCGAACTGCACGATATCGCCGGCCACAAGTTGACCGCGCTGAAACTGCAACTGACGCTGGCGCAACGGCGCGGCGGCGCGCCCGCAACGGTGCTGCAAGAGAGCGTGCAGCTCGCCGACGAACTGCTCGGCGACATCCGCGGCATCGTCGGCACGCTGCGCGAACATGACGGCATCGACCTGAAACAGGCGCTGCTGGCGCTGACGCAGGCGATTCCGCATCCGCGGATCACGCTTGATCTGGCCGCGGCGCCGCCGCGCGTCGCCGACATGGCGCGCGCTCAGACCCTGCTGCGCTGTGCCCAGGAGGGCCTGACCAACGTCATGCGCCACAGCGGCGCGACCCGCGTGCGCATCAGTCTGGCGCGCAGCGGCGAAGGTCTGGTGCTGGCGATTGAAGACAATGGCAACGGGCGTGCCGCGCGGCTGCAGGCGGGCAACGGCCTGCGCGGCCTGCGTGAGCGCCTCAACGAGGTCGGCGGCCGGCTGGAAATCAGCGACCTCAAGCCCTCGGGCCTGGCGCTGCGGGCGATTCTGCCGGAGGCGCAAGCCGCATTAGTTCCGACCGAATCTTCCGAACAACATCGGCATTTCTGCCTCCTGCGCGGTCTCTCGCGTGCTGAAAATAGCGCTGGCTGACGATCAGGCGCTGATCCGCAGCGGCCTGCGCGCGTTGCTGCTCGATCTCGGCGGCCTCGACATCGCCGTCGAAGCAGCGGACGGCGGCGAACTCCTCAAGGCATTGCTGACGACGCCGGTGCAGGTGATCGTCGCCGACATCCGCATGCCGCGACACTCCGGCATCGAGGTGGTGCAGGCGCTGCGCAGCCGCGGCGACTACACGCCGGTGCTGCTGCTGACGACTTTCGACGAGCCGGCACTGCTGCAAAGCGCGCTGCGCTCCGGCGCGCAGGGCTTCATGCTCAAGGACGCCGCGCCGGAAGAGCTGCACACGGCGATCCTGCGGCTGGCGGCGGGAGAAACCCTGATCGCGCCGGTCAGCACCGCGCAGGCGCGCGCCTCCGGCCTCAGCGACGACGCGGTGCCGGCGCATCTCACGGCACGCGAAATCGCGATTTTGCGGCTGGTCGCCGGCGGCTATTCCAACAAGGAGATCGGTCGTGCCCTGCAGATTTCCGACGGCACGGTGAAGAATCATCTCACCGAAATCCTCGCACGCCTCGACGCGCGCGACCGCACGCATGCCGTGCTCAAGGCGATCGCCTTGAAGTATCTGTAACGGCCGAAGTGCCGCTGCCGGAAATTTAGGACAAGATCATCGCCCGCTGTTGTTTCAAGAACTAGCAAAATAGTTTTATTATATTAACTAATTATATATTTATTCGATATAATTAAACATCATTCTCGCGCCAACCTGCGACAGCGGGTGTAACAAATCCCGTCCTGCCACGTCTTGCATCCAGCGGGAAGCCATCGGCGTAAGCTAATTGGCAGCTGACACGAAATTGTTTGTGCCGGCTTTTCCGCCCGGGGGTGCCGCGGATCGGCATCATGCTTTACTCAGGAGTGCGAATTTTTATGAAATCCCCATCCAGACTCAGTGGTATCGCCATCGCCGCCGCCGCGGCCGGTCTCTTCAGCATCGTCGCCACCACCAGCGTGTATGCGGCTGACGCGGGAGCCGGCGCGCAGGCGTCGGTCCAGTGCGCCAATTCAAGCGCCTGCAAGGGCCATGGCGCATGCAAGACTGCCAGCAATTCCTGCAAGGGCCAGAACGCCTGCAAGGGCCATGGCATGACCATGCAGCCGAGCAAGGCCGCCTGCAGCGCTGCGCAGAAGGCCGCCAAGGCCTGATCGCTGTGCGAATAGACGCCCGGTTCGCCATTGCGGACCGGGCGTTGTTTTTTGACGTGACCTGATATCCAGCGATGGCATCTTCCCGTACTCCGCCTGTTGCGCCACTCGGCTATGGCCTCGGTCTGCGCGTCGAGCATTACAACGAAATTCTGGAAACGCAGCCGCCACTGGACTGGCTGGAAATCCTTTCCGAAAATTATTTCGCACCGGGCGGCAAGCCGCTGCACTATCTCGACCAGCTCCGCGAACGTTATCCACTGGTGATGCATGGCGTGTCGCTGTCCATCGGCAGCAGCGACCCGCTGAACCCGGACTACCTGCGCAGCCTCAAGGCGCTGGCGCGGCGCGTCGAACCGGCATGGATTTCCGACCACCTGTGCTGGACCGGCGTTGATGGCAGCAACCTGCACGACCTGATGCCGCTGCCTTACACCGAGGAGGCAATCAATCACGTTGCTGCGCGCGTGCGCCAGGTTCAGGACACACTCGGCCGCCGCATCCTGCTGGAGAACGTCTCCAGCTACGTCACCTATCACCAGTCGCAACTGCCCGAGTGGGAATTCCTCAGCGAATTGGCACAGCGCGCCGACTGCCTGATCCTGCTCGACATCAACAACATCTACGTCAGCAGCTTCAACCACGGCTTCGACCCACAGGCTTATCTCAATGGCATCAGCGTCGAGCGTGTGCAGCAGTTTCATCTGGCCGGCCACCGCAATCTCGGCAACGTCATCATCGACACGCACGATGAGCCGGTGATTGATCCAGTGTGGGATTTGTACGCACAGGCCGTGCGCCGCTTCGGCGCGGTATCGACCATGATCGAGCGCGACGACAACATCCCGCCGCTGTCCGAACTGCTGGCCGAGCTTGAACATGCGCGCAGCATCGCCGAACCGATCCTGAGCCGCGCCGCATGAGCCCGCTCGCCAGCCTGCAAAAAGAGTTCCAGCGTTACGTCCATCACCGTGACGGTGCGATGCAGACGATGATCGTCGGCGATGTCAGCGCCAGCGCACAGGAACGACTCGATATTTACGCCGACGCCTACCGACTGCGCCTGCTGGAAGTGCTGGGCAATGATTTCAAGGGCCTGCGGGCCCTGGCGCGCGCGAAGAAATTCGAGCAGATCTGCCGCGACTATATCGAGGCACATCCCTCACCGCACAGCAACGTGCGCTGGTATGGAGACAGCCTCGCGCAATTCCTGCGTGAGGCGGCCCAATGGAACACGCAACCGGCACTCGCGGAAATGGCGACGCTGGACTGGGCCATTTCGATTGCGTTTGATGCACGCGATCAAGCAGTGCTGGCACTCGATGCCGTCGCCGCAATCCCGCCACCGGCATGGCCGGGCATGCAACCGGTGCTGAATCTATCCGTGCAGTGTCTGAAGCAGCACGGCAACGTCGCCGATATCCGCAAAGCCGCCGACCAAAAAAAACGCGTTCCGAAGCTCACGTCGATGACCGTGGCATCCGACTGGCTGGTGTGGCGCAAGGAGATGGAAGTGTTCTATCGCGCCGTCACGCCCGATGAAGCCGCGGCGCTGAGCGCATGCATCAGCGGTGCGTGCTTCGCCGAACTCTGCGAAGTCCTGCTCGGCTGGCACGAAGAGGCCAACGTCGCCATGCGTGCCGCCACCCTGCTGCGCCGCTGGGTCGAGGACGAAATGATTTGCGCCATCGAGCTGCCGCCTCAGCCCTGATTTCGCCTGCGCATCCTTACCTCGACCAGGAGCGTATACAAGGCATGCGAATCACTCTCCGTATCACCCTGCTGTCATTCCTGCTGTGTGCACACACGGCATTCGCCGCTGATGGCATTGCCTGGCAACCGTGGTCAGACAAGGTCTTTACGCAGGCTGCGCGCGAACACAAACTGGTGCTGCTCGATCTTGAGGCGGTCTGGTGCCACTGGTGCCACGTCATGGACCAGCAGACCTACTGTGATCCGGCGGTGATCAAGCTGCTGCATGAACATTACCTCGCGATCAAGGTGGATCAGGATGCGCGGCCTGATCTTTCCAACCGCTACGAGGATTACGGCTGGCCGGCGACCATCGTCTATGACAGTCATGGCGCCGAGATCGTCAAGCGCTCCGGCTTCATCCCGCCGCTGCAGATGAGCGCGATGCTGCAGGCCAATGTCGATGACCCGACGCCCGGTCCCTCGGTACAGCCGCAAGCCGTGCTGACGTTCGACGCCAGCGCGCTGACGCCGGCTTTGCGTGCCACGCTAAGCAAGGACTTCATCGCACAGTACGACACTAAATTTGGCAGTTGGGGATTCAGCCAGAAGTTCCTCGACTGGGATTCGGTCGAGTACGCACTGGTGCAGGCTCAGGCCGGCGACGACACCGCACGGAGAATGGCGCAGCAAACGCTCACCGCAGAACTCGCCCTGCTGGACCCGGCCTGGGGCGGCGTCTACCAATACTCCACCGACGGCGACTGGCAGCATGCGCATTTCGAGAAAATCATGTCGATGCAGGCCAACAACCTGCGCATCTATGCGCTCGCGTCGATGCAGTGGCACGACCCCGCCGACCTGCACGCGGCGCTGGCGATCCGCCGCTACCTGAAAGATTTCCTCACCAGCCCTGACGGCGCCTTCTACACCAGCCAGGATGCCGATCTGGTGGACGGACAGCACTCTGCCGACTATTTCAAACTTGATGATGCCGCGCGCCGCAAACTCGGCATTCCGCGCGTAGACAAGCATATCTATGCACGTGAGAACGGCTGGGCGATCGAGGCTGTTGCAACGCTCTACGCCGCCACCGGCGACAACACCGATCTGCAGGCTGCGCTCAAGGCGGCGCACTGGGTCATCACTCATCGCAGCCTGCCGGGCAACGGCTTCCGGCATGACGCCAAGGATGCTGCCGGCCCTTATCTCGGCGACACGCTGGCGATGGGACGCGCGTTCCTGCAACTCTACGCAGTGACCGCTGATCGCGACTGGCTGGTGCGTGCGCAGCATGCAGCCGATTTCATCTCGCAGCAGTTCGCGATGCCTGACGGCGCAGGCTACGCAACCGCCTCGCAGAAGCATAAACAAGGCTATGTACCGCAACCGCTGCGCGACGAGAACGCGGCGCTGGCACGGTTTGCCAATCTACTGTTTTATTACACCGGCAAGCCTGTCGATCAGCAGATGGCTAAGACCGCGCTGCGCTACCTCGCCGCGCCCGCCATTGCCGAGCGCTTCCCCGCGGCGACGGTATTGCTGGTGGATCACGAACTCAGCCGCGAACCGGTGCATCTCACCGTAGTCGGCGCGAAATCCGATGCCACCGCCCGCGCGCTATTCGAGATCGCGCGGTCTTATCCGTCCGCATACAAGCGCGTCGAATGGTGGGCTCGCAGTGAAGGGCCGCTGCCGAATCCGGACGTGCCCTACCCTGATTTTCACAAGCCCGCAGCTTTTATATGTACCGCACAACGCTGCTCGTCGCCACTTTTCAGTGCGCAGGATTTGCAGAAACGTCTGGGCGCCATTGAGCAGGACAAAAATCAGTAGCGCGATGGCGCTGACGTCCACTCAGGCTGCGCTGGCGAAATCCTGTTCATCAGGCTCGAAGAACGACGCCACTGCCGCGCGCTGAATCCGGGCATCAGTGATGCCATTGATGGCCGACCAAAACTCCGCACTGCCTGTGTGATCCTGGCAGTACCACTGGATATGTTTGCGCGCGACACGCAGACCGCGCCCTTCGCCGTAAAACGTGTAGAGCGCATCCAGATGTTCCAGCAGCCAGCGGCGCACTTCGAAACGCGAAGGCGGCAGCAACAACTCACCGGTCGCGAGGTAGTGCGCGATCTCGCGGAAAATCCATGGACGTCCCTGCGCAGCGCGGCCGATCATCACGCCATCGGCTTTCGTGTAATCAAGCACCTGCCGCGCCTTCTGCGGCGTGCTGATATCGCCGTTAGCCAGCACCGGGATACGCACCGCCTGCTTGATCGCGGCGATGGTGTCGTACTCCGCCGCACCCTGGTAATGCTCCTCGCGCGTGCGACCGTGCACCGCCAGCGCGGCGATGCCGCTGTCCTGCGCGATGCGGGCAATGGTCACGCCATTACGATGCGCGCGCGCCCAGCCGGTGCGGATTTTCAGCGTCACCGGCACGTTCACCGACTGCACCACCGCTGCGCAGATCTCGCTGACCAGTTTCTCGTCGCGCATCAGCGCCGAACCGGAATCGACCTTGCAGACTTTCTTCGCCGGGCAACCCATGTTGATATCGATGATCTGCGCGCCATGCCCGACATTGAAGCGCGCGGCATCCGCCATCATCCGCGGATCGTAGCCGGCGATCTGCACGCTGACCGGATCGGCCTCGCCCTCATGATCACGGCGCAGGCGCGATTTCTCGGTGTGCCAGAGGCTGGCATCCGCCGTGGTCATCTCCGACACCGCAACGCCCGCGCCCAGCCGCCGGCACAGTTGCCGGAATGGCCGGTCTGTGACGCCCGCCATCGGCGCCAGCACCACGGGCACAGCGATGCGGTAAGGGCCAATCTGCATCGAAAACATCCGTAAAACCGGCGCGTATTGTCGCCGATTCCCAAGATGGCGCATCATCGGCCCGCACTTTTTCTGGATACCGACATGAAAAAAGCACACCCCGCCGGAAAGGTCTGGCTGATTACCGGCTGCTCGCGGGGCTTTGGCCGCGCACTAGCCGAAGCCGTGATTGCTTCCGGCGCGCGTCTGATTGCGACCGCCCGCGACGCGCACGCGCTGGATGCACTGGTCGAACTCGCGCCGGAGCGGGTGCAGGCGCTGAGCATGGACGTGAACGACGAGGCCGAAGTCCGCGCCGGCGTCACCCGCGCGGTCGCCGCCTTCGGCCGGGTCGACGTGCTGGTCAACAACGCCGGCTATGGCCTGATCGGCGCGGTCGAGGAAGTCAGCGACGCCGAAGCGCGGGCGCAGATGGAGACCAACGTGTTCGGCGCGCTCAAGGTCACCTGCGCGCTGCTGCCCTACCTGCGCGAACAGGGCAGCGGCCATATCCTGAATATTTCCTCGGTCGCCGGCGTGGTCAGCACGCCGGGCCTGGGCCTCTACAACGCCAGCAAGTACGCGCTCGAAGGCTGGTCCGAAGCGCTGGCTCTGGAGCTTGCGCCGCTGGGCATCAAGCTGACGCTGATCGAACCCGGCCCGTTCCGTACCGAATGGGCCGGCGCCTCGCTGGTCCAGGCCGCGCGCACGCTCGAAGCCTACGACGCCACTGCGGGCGCGACACTGCGCACGCTCAAGAGCTACACCGGCCACCAGCCCGGCGACCCCGCCAAGGCCGCCGCGGCAATGATCAAGGTGGTGGAATCCAAAAATCCGCCGTTGCGTCTGCCACTGGGCGAGATGGCGCTGACCCGCATCCGCAGCAAGCTCAAAGCGCAACTGGCGGAGTTGGATGCTTGGGAGAAGGTGGCGCTGGATACGGCGTTTGCGGCGGGGAAGTGATGCTGACTCTTACACCCAAGCGCCGTGGAATATGGCTCAGTGAATCACAGTGGGTTCACGATCCAATTTAAAGCTGGACTTTATTTCGACCAGTCAGACTAACAACAGTTACATGTCGTGATCAGGCGGAACTTGCGGGGTCGTTTTTAACGTCTTAGCTGCGGTTGCACGCATATTCGTAACTGCTTCTGTGCTACCGATGAGAGAAAAATAAATAGCACGGAATGTACCAGCCTGTAGAGGAAAGGCTATGCCGATCTTTTGCCCTGCCTTTATTAACTTGTCGATCGAGTCAAAATTCGTAAAGTAGTATTCAGAGATTTTAGCTGTATTTGCAGCAGTGCACTTCACTGTGAGTTGGATGGCTCCCGATTCTGAGTTGACTAGAACAGGGTATTCGCTCCCCTCTTCGCATCCAGTCGCCATGCCAAGCTCCCACGCACACGAGCCGGTAGAAATCTCGCAGTACTGGCCAAGTAGGTCGCCGTCAGCATTGGCAGTGGCGGCAAAAAGCATCTTCTGATCGTTTGTTATACCCACGGACCAATTTCCATAACTGGCTGCGTGTGCCAAGTTATTCGTGGCCTGTACAAGACAGAAAATTAAGGCTAGCAGTATATTTTGAAGCATACGCCCTATCCCCCAATAGATAACTTACGTCAGTTTCAGCAAATGCTACCTGAATCGTAGGGCCGTAGAGCGGGTTAGCACAACGTCCCACAAGGATTCCCTTCGGTCATAACCCGCCCTCCGCTCGCGTCTCTACTCACGATCAACTTTGCCTTTTGCATTCAAGGCATCGACAACTTTTCCGCCATCCTCGTCTGCCAACCCTTGCCGGTCGCCTTCCAGCGTGCCAGCACATCCGCCGGCAGCCGCAGAGAAATTAGCTTCCGCGGATTTGTCGAGATGGGCCGGCCGCCTTTCTTGATGACGGCGCGGGCCAGCATCCGATCATTCAGCTCCGGCAATTCCCGGTACTCCGAAGGCCGGATGACATGGGCGTCGACGCGCGCCAGATCAGAGCCCAAGGTACGGGCTGATACGCGCTTTTTCACGTTCATTGGCTTTCCTCATGCTGAAAATATGGCGAGCCGCGCCACGCGGGGTATAACCGATCACCACCATGCGCCCCGCAAGGAATCCGTAGCACAGGATGCGCTTCTCACCGTAATCCTTGCGGGTGTCTTCGATCTCCAACGTGATGCCGGCAAAAACTGCGGCGGCATCCGCAAAATCCAGTCCACGCTCGGCCAAAGTCTTATCGCGCTTGGCGGGATCGAAGGTGACATCCATATCGTTATTGTATATACAACAACGACCGAAGCAAAGTGCTGATTATCGGCACGTCACGCCATGTTCTGCCTGGTTCAGTACTGTCACTGACTTCCCAACTTCGGCAACCCATCCCACACCCGCCGGTCATGCGCGGGGACGACGATGAGGCCGGGGATTGCGGCTTGCAGGTTGTGCAGTTGCACGATCAGGTCGCGCACCTGGTCGCCATCGAAATCCACCAGCATGCGTGAAATCCACGGCCGCTCGGCAGGAATGTCGATGCCTTCTTTCTGCCAGACGATGTCGCCGATCAATGCATAACGCTTGCCATCCGGCGTGTTGATGAAGGCGATGATGGAGCCGGGTGTGTGCCCCGGCGCGGGCACGAGGACGACGCTACCGTCGTCGAACACATCGAGGCTCTTGTTGAAGCCGAGGTAAGGCCCGCTGGTGTAGCTGTAGACCTTGTACGGCAACGGACCCATTGAGCGGATCAGCGCGGTGGCATCGTCGCCATACTTGATGAAGCCTTCTTCATTGTGGTTGACCCAGACCGGCACGCCGGGCAGATCGGCGAGGCCACTGACATGATCCCAGTGCGCGTGCGTCAGCACGACGCCGGTGATGGAGGACAACGGAATGCCTGCAGCCTTGAGCTGTTCTGCGACCGGTGTTTCCTTGACGTAGCGCGTGGTCATGCGCATCAGCCACGGAATGTGGCGGAACTGCTCGTCCACCGTGCTGCCGAAGCCAGTGTCGAACAGCAGCGTGCCTTTGGGATGCTGCACGAGGATGCCGCCCATGCCGAACTGGCGCGTGTCGAAGAAACTGCCGCCGCGATAGGCGAAGGCCGCGTTGGAAATCATGTAGCCGGCCTCGATCGCATGCAGGCTCATGCCGGCAGGCGGATGCGCTTCCGGCAGCAGTACCTTGATCGGCGCGCCGGTGTCGAGCCTGGACGGGGTGAAGCTCCAGCCCAACAGCAGCAGCGCCACTACGACCACCGACAAGCTGAACCACAAGACCTGCTTCATGCCGCGCTCCGGATTCCGAACATGCGACTATTGTGACGGATTGAGCGGGCTCAGAAGTGATGCCCCAGCGCGATGCCGACGGCGTTTTCCATCAGGTGAATATTGGCTTCGCCACCGCCGAAATTCTGCGGCGGCAGCAGGTTGACACCACTGCCGGCGGGGATCGAGCCGCTGCCATTCACTTTCTGGTTGAAGCCGTGCATGTAATACAGGTTTAGCTCGGATTCCGGCGTGATCGACCAACTCAGGCCGGCGGTGAGATGCCGCTGGATCACACCCGGCGCGAGGATGTTGAACAGGGTCTGGCTTGCTGGCACCGGCTGCTTGCCGTAGCTGTAGCCGGCGCGCAGTTCCAGCGCTTGCAGCACGCGGTAGGCGGCGCCGAACTTGTAGACAGTCATGTTCTGCCAGCCGAAACCCGGTCCGCCGCTGGCGCCGAGCTTGGTGCCGCTGACGAACGGCGCAAGACTGTTGCCCACGGACGGCACGCCGCTATAGAGGATGCGCTGCACATCGGCGGCAATGGTAAAAGTCTCGGCCAGCTTCCACGACAGGCCCGCGCCGTAGGTTTCGGGCACATCGAAATTGCCCTGGTCGGCGAACAGGCCCTTGTATTTATCGAAATGCTTCATGTGGATTTTCGGCTGCCAGGTGGCGCCGAGCTTGAAGCCACTGAACAGTTCGCCCTGCCAGCCGAGGCGCACACCAAAGCCGGTGGAGTTGTCGTAACCCCGGTTGGTGACATTGCCGGGCGACTCCGAATACGGGCCGGGGAACGAGGTCGCGGCGAACGCGCCGAGGCCGTTTGCCTTGAAACGCTGGTAGACGAAAATCGGCGAAATACCAAAAGCGTTGGACTCTCCCAGGCGCCAGGCCAGCGTCGCCGCGACGAATAGTTGCGACAGATCGACGCCGGCCGGTCCGGTCGAGCCATAGGCGGCAAACGGATTCTGGGCGTAAGCGGTGTTCAGGCCGCCGTTGCCATATAGCGCGAAACCGACGCTGAGTTGCTCGCCCAGCCTGTGTGCATAGCCGAATTCTGGAATGAAGAAATTCGGTTTCTCGTTGCCGTCGTAGCTGCCGTCGGCGCTGGCGCTCTGCGCGGTGCAGGTGCTCAGCACCGGGCAACTGCCGGTGAGCACATTGCTGCCGGGCGGCAGGCTGTTGCCCTCGATCTGCGCACCACGGCGCGGGATGAACCAGTCGAGGCCGACATCGTAACGATCGCCCACATCCACCAGGCCAGCGGGATTGGTCGCAGGCGCGAGCGCATCCTGCGCCAGCGCGATGCCGGCACCGCCCATGCCTTTCTGGCGATTGCCATACCCGTGTGAAAAATAGCCATTGGTGGCATAAGCCGGCGTGGCCAGCAGGCCGCCGGCGACGAGTGCAAACACCACGTGCCGGGTGCGATTCAACATGATGCGGATTCCCCTGTCCCCTGACGCAGACGCAGACGCAATAATCTGCGCACGCATCATATTTATTGTGACCGTGGATTTACATGCCTCTTAGAGACTTTTTCGGACTTTGCATATGACTTTGCGACGGCAGCTGTGGCGCAATGCTCAAAACGCCTCTGCCGGCATGCGCAAACAGGTGTCGTCCAGGGTTTTCAGCAATTCGGACTGACGCTGCGCCTTGGGCAATTCATGGCGATAGAAATAACGGCAGGCCAGCAGTTTGCCTTCGTAGAAATTTCTTTCGCTGGCTTTCGCTGTTCCGAGCGCGCCTTCCGCGCACTGCGCCTGTCGCAGCCACAACCATGCAACGACCGTGTGGCCAAGCATCTCCAGATACAGGTGGGCGTTGGTGAGGAACAAGTCGACACGCCCCTGCAACGCCTCAGCCGCAAGAATCTGCGTGGTCGTCGCCACCGTCTGTATCGCCTGCGCCAGCGCGGTGCCGTACTCGGTGAGTTCGGCAATGGCAGCGGTGGATTTCACGGTCTTCTGCATCTCACCCAGCAGCAGACGCAGGGCTGCGCCGTTTTGCATGGTCGCCTTGCGTCCAAGCAGGTCCAGCGCCTGAATGCCGTTGGTGCCTTCGTGGATGGCATTGAGGCGGTTGTCGCGGTAGTGGCGTTCAACCGGATAGTCACGGGTATAGCCATAGCCGCCAAGCACCTGGATCGCGAGTTTGTTCGCTTCAAGACAAAACTCTGCGGGCCACGCCTTGGCGATCGGTGTGAGGATTTCCAGCAGCAGCGTGATTTCCCCTTTCTGCTTGGCATCCTGCGCTGCGGCTTTCTCGTCCACCAGCTGCGCGCAGTACAGGCACAGCGCGAGGCCGCCTTCGACGTAGGCTTTCTGCTGCAACAGCATGCGTCGCACATCGCTGTGCTCGATGATGTTCACCGGTCTTGATTCCGGATTCTTGGCGGTCACCGGCCGCCCCTGCGGCCGCTGGCGCGCATAGTCCAGCGCGCATAAATAGCCGGCGTAGCCGGACATCACGCCGGCGAGACCAACGCCGATGCGCGCTTCGTTCATCATGTGAAACATGCAGGCGAGACCGGCGTTGGCCTTGCTCACGAGATAACCGGTGCACGGCGTCTCGCCGAAATTGAGTACGGTGTTGACCGTGCCGCGGCTGCCCATCTTGTGATTGAGGCCGGCGAGCCGCACGCCATTACGCGCACCGAGGCTGCCGTCGGCGTGAACCAGAAATTTTGGAACGATGAACAGCGATATGCCCTTTACGCCTGCCGGCGCACCGTCGATACGTGCGAGAACCAGGTGAACGATGTTTTCCGACAGGTCATGTTCGCCGCCGGAGATCCACATCTTGTTGCCGCTGATGCGGTAGCTGCCATCGTCGTTGACGCTGGCGCGTGTGCGGATGTCGCCGAGCGAGGACCCCGCCTGCGGTTCCGACAGGCACATGGTGCCGAACCAGCGGCCTTCGATCATCGGCCGCATGTAACGCGCTTTCTGTTGGTCGCTGCCGTGCGCGCACAGCAGGTTTGCCGCCGCCGCGGTCAGCAGCATGTAACCGGCGGCCGGGCCATTGGCCGATGCAAACAACGCCGCCACCGCCTGCGCCACCACGTAGGGCAGTTGCGAGCCGCCGTTGCCGGCATCAAACGCGGTGGCGAGGAAGCCGCCTTCGACATACGCCGCCAGCGCTTGTTTCACTTCCGGAATGATCTGCACACGTTCGCCATCGAACTGCGGTTCGTTGGCGTCGAGCCTGGCCGCAAACGGCAGGAATTTTTCCTCGGCCAGCGTGTGCGCCGCCTCGATCACCGATTCAAACGTGGCGCGGTCGTGCTGCGAATAGCGGACGTGACGGCACAGCGCGGGCACATCGAGCAATTCGTAGAGCATGAAATCGAGGTCACGGCGGTTGATCAGTGCGGACATGTCGGGGCCTCGAAACAGGATGTGAGCTGCAACCGTAAAGGGCAGACAGGCATAGGGCAAGCGCCTTTGGGCATCCACCAGATCCACCCGCTGGTGAATGGAGCTTGGCAGTTTTTGTTTTATTATATTAGTTATTTTAATATTTTATGTATTATTAATCACATTTTTAATCTCCAATACCTGACAGCGGGAGATTGTGCAGGCGGCAGGCGGCGGTGCTACAGTCCATTACAGATTGCATGAAGTGGTGATGGCAACTTTCTAAAACCACTCTGAATATGGGAGAGAGCTCATGACATCCAAGATCGCGCTGGTGGTGGACGATTCCAAGTCTGCACGCTATGCATTGCGCAAATTTCTCGAAAGCCACGATTACCAGGTCATCACCGCGGAAAGCGCCCAGGAATCCTACGAACTGGTCAAGGAAAAGCGCGCCAACGTGATTTTTCTCGACCATGTGATGCCCGGCATCGACGGCTTCCAGGCGCTTGAACATCTGCGCCACGAGCCGCACTGCGCCGGCACGCCGATCATCATCTGCTCTTCGCACGAAGGCACCGAGTTTGCGCGCAAGGCGCACAAGGCCGGCGCCGCCGGTGTGCTGCAAAAGCCGCCGAGCGCGACGCAACTGGAATTGATACTCGACCGGCTGGCGACTGAAGCGGCGGCAGCGGCTGCAACTGCTGCAGCAGCCGCGAAGCCGGCAGCGCCCGCTGCCCCGTCAAAAGTTTCGAATATCCGCGAGCCGGAAGTAGCAATCCACCAGCGCGTGATGAGCGCCCTGCGCAACACGCTGGCGCCACCGCCATCCGCGCCGGCGCACGAAACCGCGGCCGCACGGGAAGCGATGGAGTCGTCGGTGGAACAGTTGCGGCAGGAGCTGGCCGAGCAGGTCGCGGAACTGCGTCTGCAAGCGGCGCAACTCGAACATCGCATCCAGCAGCAGAACAAGCAGCAGTCCTACCACGCGCTGAACAGCGAGATCACCGCGACCCAGAGCCGCCTGGGCGCGCTGGAAAAGCTGGTCGAGGAGCGTTTTTCGGAATTGCAGGCAGCGCTGGATGCGGGTCTGCGCGCGCAGACCGAGCAGATCGCGCGCATCGCCGAAGGCGCACGCCACGCTGCAGTCAACGAAGCGCACGAGGAGGCCGAACGCACGGTGATGAGCGCCGCCACGCGCATTTCCGATCAACTCGCCGCGTCTATCGTCAACGCGCTGCGCACACCTGCGCTCAAGTTCTTGTCGCCGACCAAGCCAGCAGAATCCAGCCCGCAAGAAACAACAGGCCTCCGCAAGGCGTGACCGCGCCGAGTACGCGCACGCTGCTCAACGCCAGCGCATAGAGACTGCCGGAAAACAGCAGTACCCCGCCGGCAAAGCACCAGCCGGCTGCGTTGAAATTCGCCGACGGCGACTGCCGCGCCAGCACGCCGACCAGCAGCAGCGCCAACGCATGAAACATCTGGTATTCGACACCGGTGTGCCACACATTCAGCATCTCTGCGGACAGTCGCGCCTTCAGTGCATGCGCACCGAATGCACCCAGAGCTACAGCCAGGAATCCATATACCGCGCCCAATACCAGCCAGAGCCTGTCCATGCTCAGGTGGACTCCAATACCTTGAACTGAATGCCGGCCGCGATCAGTCGACGCATCAACGCATCGCCCATCGCCTGCGCCGTGGTCAGTACGCCGCCCTTGCGCGGCAGGCGGTCTTGCGCCAGGCACAGCGCGGATTCGGCCAGCATCTTGGAAGTCTCGCCGTAGCCGGGGTCGCCGCCGCTGACTTCGGTGATCACGCGGCGGCCACCGCCTTCGCCGATGAAGCGCACGCGGAACCAGCCCTTGCGCCGCTGTTCATCGCTGGGACCCTGGCCCGGATCGCGCAGCTTGAGCAGACGCTCGCGGGTCAGTTTCAACTGTGCACCGGCGAACATGCCGGCGACACCGCCGAGCAACAGGCCGACCTTGACGAGCTGTTTCACCAGCACGTAATGGCCATAGCGGAAATTCGGGCCGTAGCGATCCAGCGCGGCGGCTGAACGGCGCACGATCTGCGGATCAATCGTCGGCATCGGCACCGCCCATGCGCCGAATTCGGCAACGCGGTGGATCGAAGCCTTGGTCGAACCGATCTTGCGGTCCAGCGGCCAGGCGTCGCGCTGGCGGCGCTCACGGCTGACCTTGGCGTATTCACGCATGCGCGAGAACGCGGTGATCGCGGAGTGCAGCGTGCCGCCGGAAAAAGTGCCGCCGGCGCGTACGAAACCTTCGACCTTGAGCGGCACATCTTCCGGCAGTTGCAGCACAGTAAAATACGCGCCGAGATCGTGAGGAATACTGTCAAAACCGCAGCAATGCACGATACGCGCACCGCTTTCACGCGCCTGCTCGTGATAGCGCAGCCACATTTGATCGACGAATTCCGGCTCGCCGGTGAGATCGACATAATCGGTGCCGGCGGCGGCGCAGGCGGCGACCAGCGGCTCGCCGTAATGGATATAGGGGCCGACCGTGGTGATGACGACCTTGGTCGATGCGGCCAGCGCGCGCATCGACTCGGCATCGCCGGTATCGGCGATCAGCAGCGGCAGTTCGGCGCATTCCGGATCGAGCCGCGCAAGCTGCTCGCGCACCGATTTCAGCTTGTCCTCGTTGCGCCCGGCCAGCGCCCAGCGCAGGGTTTCGCCGGCATGACTGGCGAGATATTCCGCGGTCAGGCCACCGGTGAAGCCGGTGGCACCAAAAATCACGATGTCATATTTTCGGCGTGCGGCCATGGCGGGCTCCTCCGGATTGATCCTGCGGTGACCCGGATTGTCGCGCAGCGCGGACGGCAACTCAGGGCTGGATTGCCACGAACGCCTTGCGGATCGCTTCGACGCGATCGCGATTGGTGTCGTAATCGTAGTAGCCGATGCGGCTCGACGAGCGCACCTGGATGGTTTTTTCATCCGGGAAAACCATCTCAAGGTCATCGACGTAATGCATGATCGATGTGGTGAACTCGGCATGGATGTAGCCGGGCTCATCGGTGACGATTTTGGCGCCGTTCATGCCGCTGATTATTTTTACCATCGCCGCCTGAGCCGCTTCGCGGCTGCCGTTGTAAATGATCGGTGCGATGTAGCGGGCCGGGTTCAGCGTTTCCGAGGACACGCAGTGCGGCCCACTTTCACAAAACGCCAGCTTGCCGTCGGGACCACGCAGATTCGCGCTACCCATGCCACAGGCGCTGAGCATGACCGTCAGCGCAACACTAATCAGACCCGCGACTATCGTCGTTCTGGACATCGACCACTCTCCCGTTCTCAAGCGTGACCACGAGCAGATAGCGACGTGGGCCGAAATTGTATACCCACTCCTCTCGGAAAACGGCTCCGGCATAGCCGCCATAGCGATAAAAATCGTCTGCCGCATACGGCATGACGTAGCCGATCGTGCGGCGCGTGAATGGCGCACCGCAGGCCAACACCAGCCGGAACTTGGACAGGCCTTCGACGATACGGTCGGGATCGCAGGGCGGATGCGGCGGTTCGTTGTAGCCGTAGCCGTCGCTGCCGATGTCGACCACGCGGCCGGCACGCAAGCGGATCACCCGCAGCAGCAGGTTGGAACCGAAGTTGTAATACCACTGCTCCTCGCCGGCGACGGTGTCGTAGCCGTTGGGCAGGCTCCAGACATCGCGATACGCCGGTTCGCCACAGGCCGCCAGCAGGGCCGCAACGCTGTCACCTTCGGAGACGATGCGCGAACCGCAACGCAGACTGCCCGAGGCCTGGGCCTGTGCAGCCCAAAGGCAGAAAACCAGGACTGTGAGACAGCGCGCGCGCATGATCTTGGCTTATGCTCCAATCATCCCGCTCCAGAACCTTTCCAGAACCTTGGTCGGCGGATAGGGTCATTATGACCGCTGCCCGATTGATCGCCATGAATCGAAACTCTTTTTTACCCGCACTGCTGGCCCTGATCGCACTGTTCAGCGTGCCCGGCGCATGCGCGGCGGCGGACGACGCGCATGTCGAAGCCTCGCTGGTCGCCGAACAAAATGCCTTCACCCCCGGTGAAAACTGGGTGGCCCTGCGGCTCAAGCCCGACAGCGGCTGGCATACCTACTGGCAAAATCCTGGCGATTCCGGCCTGCCGACCAAGCTGGAATGGACCCTGCCGGACAGCATCAGCGCGGGCGCGATTCACTGGCCGTATCCGCAGCGTTTCGCGCTCGGCGGGCTGGCGATCTACGGCTATGGCGCGGAGACCCTGCACCTGGTGCCGATCGAAGTACCGGCGAACTGGCCGCAAAACCAGCCGTTGACGTTGCATGCCAAAGCGCAATGGCTGGTCTGCGCCGACGTTTGCATCCCCGGCAAGGCCGATCTCACGCTGACGCTGCCGGTGCACGCGAGCGCGCAGGCCGATCCGCGCTGGGCCGCCGAGTTCGCCGCCGCGCGCGCTGCGCTGCCGCTATCCGCAAACGGCTGGGACGCTCGCTTCGGCACCGACGCACATGACTATTCGATGAGCATCGCCAATGGCAGTTTCGCGCCTGATGCGCGGTTCGAGTTCTTCCCGTTGGCCAGCGACCTGGTCAACCACGCAGCGGCACAGCGCGTGCATTTCGACCACGGCACACTGCGCCTGTCGCAATCGCTCAGCAGCTATTTCGTGTCCGCGCCCAAGACCGTCGACGGCGTGCTGGAAGTCAGTGATCACGGCAAGGTCATCGCCTATTCCTTCAGCGCACAGCCCGGCGCCGTCGCGCCGGTCGCGATCACCGATGCGGCGGCGACCCCCGTGCCAGCGACGGCCGATCAGGGCTTGCTGCTGGTGCTGCTGTCGGCGCTGCTCGGCGGCATTCTGCTTAACTTGATGCCCTGCGTGTTCCCGGTGCTGTCGCTGAAGGCGCTGTCGGTGCTGAATCAGCGTGAACACGACCGCGCACGCCAGCGCGCGCTGGCGCTGTCGTATACCGCAGGCGTGATCCTGTCCTGCACCGCGGTGGCTGCCGTACTGCTCGCCTTGCGCAGTGGTGGCGAAGCGATCGGCTGGGGCTTCCAGCTGCAATCGCCGGTGTTCGTCGCGGCACTGGTTTACCTGTTGTTCGTACTCGGACTGTCGCTGTCCGGTGCGGTGGAATTCGGCGCCGGCATCATGGGCGCGGGTCAGTCGCTGACCCAGCGCGGCGGGCATGCCGGTGCGTTCTTCACCGGCGTGCTGGCGACGGTGGTGGCGACACCCTGCACTGCGCCGTTCATGGGCACCGCGCTGGGCTTCGCGCTGACCCAGCCGACACTGGCGGCACTGGCGATTTTCGCCGTGCTCGGACTGGGGCTGGCACTGCCATTCCTGCTGCTGGGATTCTTCCCGCGGCTGGCAGCACTGCTGCCGCGCCCCGGCGCGTGGATGCAGACTTTCAAGCAGTTGATGGCGTTTCCGCTGTATCTGAGCGCGGTGTGGCTGCTGTGGGTGCTGTCGCACCAGACCAGCGCCAATGCCGCGGCGCTGGTGATGATTGGATTGGTGCTGATCGCCTTCGCGCTGTGGCTGTGGCAGCGTGACGGCGGGCTGGCCAGGCTGCTGCGCATTGCCGCGCTGCTGGCCGCTGCCGCGCTGCTGGCGAATCCGCTGCTGCGCGCGACTCCTGCTGCGTCGATCTCCTCCGAGCAAAACGGACAGGAGCCGTACACTGCCGCGCGCCTGGCGCAACTGCGTGCGGAACATCGCACGGTGTTCGTCAATCTCACCGCCGACTGGTGCATCACCTGCAAGGTCAACGAGCACGCCGTGCTCGATACCGCGCAGGTGCAGTCCGCATTCCGGCAGGCGAACGTGGCCTGGCTCGTCGGCGACTGGACCCGCGAAGACCCGCAGGTCACGCAACTGCTGGAACAGTTCCACCGCAGCGGCGTGCCGTTGTACCTGGTCTATGTCGACGGCGGCGAACCGAATGTGCTGCCGCAGATCCTGACGCCGGAGCGGGTGATCGCGGCACTGCGAAATCACTGAGCGGATTTTACGGCGGCGCCTTCTGCACGATCTGCGCTACCGCCGCATCGACCATTTTTTGCAGCGCCTCTTCGACCGGCGTGTTGCTGAAATACTTGAGCAGCCCTGGCAGCGCTATGGCGCCACCACGAAAACCGAAGACGCCGGTGAAATCCACACCGAAATGCCAGTTCTTGCCCTCGACCGCAGTGCTGCTGACGACGCGGCCGGTGGCAACATCGATCACGCGCAGGTCCATCGCCACGTAGCCGCGCTTGGCGCTGACATTGAGCACACCGAAATCGCCGTTGCGCGACAGCGGAATCGGGATAGGCACCGCGCCGCCGCCAACGCCGGCATCGAACGCGGTGATCGCGCCGACCACCAGCAACTGCGCGCCTTCCATCTGTCCCAGCGGAATACGCGTGGCATCGCCGGCCCTGGCCGTCTGCGAGAATTCCTGTTCGACCATCGCGTCGTTGATCGCGTCGCGCTCCAGCACGATGAAGCGGTTGCTGCTGAACAGCGCGGTGGTGAGCATGTCACGCACACCGTGGGTGATGCTGTCGGCGGTCAGTGCCGCGTCCTGCGGGTGCAGGGCATGGATCAGCGCCAACTGCTGCACAATGGATTTGTCACCGGCGGACTCGGTCTTGTCGATGATCGAGCCGACCGCGATGCGCGGCAGCGCGGTGCTGGCCCGTGCCTGTGACTGGCCGATGCCGGCGCCACCGCTGCCGCTGATCACCTGCGGTGAACCGGCGCAAGCGCATAGCAGCAGCCCGCAGCCGAGTGCCAGCAGACGCCGCAGCGCTTTCATCCGCCGGCGCCGCCGGTCACATCTTGTTGGCGACGATGTAGTTCACCGCCGATTCGATGCACTGGCGGATCGCCTGCTCCATCGGCGTGTGGCTGTAGGCGCCGAGACCGATCGGCAACGAGCCGCCGGAGAAAATCAGGCCGACGCTGCCGCTGGTCGAAGTCCCCTGCACGGTGGTGGCGTTGACCACGCGGCCGGTCGCGGCGTCGATGATGCGCAGGTTGATCGCGATGCAGGCCTGCTTGGCCGAGGCCAGGATCAGCGAACCACCCTTGCAGTTCGGCTCGAACTGGGTAATCGAACCATGCACCACCAGTTGCGCGCCTTCGAGCTGGCCGATCGGCGCCGCAGTGTCTTTCTTGAAACGGTTGGAATTGGACAAGTCCTGCTCGGCGGTGACGTCGCTGAGACGGTCGCGCTCCAGCACGATGAAGCGGTTGGTGTTGAACAGCGCGTCGGTCAGCATGTCGGTCATGCCCTGCCCGATTTCGCCGGAATTCTGGCCGGCGCGATAATCGAAGCTGGTTACCGCGATGCGCTCTTTCGGCCCGTTGTAGGGCTGGACCTGCGCCTGCTGGATGGAAGGACCGCTGGAAGAACTGACGACGGTGGCGGATGCGCCGAGGCAGCCGGCAGTCGCCAGCGGCAGCACGATGAGCAGCAGTTTTTTGAGCATGGCAGGACTCCGCGTAATGAACGATTCGGACTGGAACTTGGACAAGCATAAAGGCTTAACGTGCCGAGGTCATGGTCGCGCCTCGCAGCGCCACCCGCTGTGTCCGGATCAAGCCACGTTATTGTTTTATATTATTCATCAATTAAATTAATATACTATTTTATTAAACAACCTTGAATAGCACGACTGCCTGACTCGAAGCCCCGCCGAACGCGTGGAAGCCGCGGTGCATACATCCGGCGCAACCGATTGGCGTTGGACAGAGGCGACGGACCACACGCGGCGGTGTAATCCAACAGACCGTCGGGACAACTCGCGCGCGGCATAATGGCGTCACTAATAGTCCGCAGGAGCACCCATGATCCGGCTGGCGATACACGGCGGCGCCGGCGACCCGGCTCCCGGTCATCGTGATACGCGCGAACATCGTATGGCGCTGCAGGGCATCGCCACCGAAGGCCTGCAACTGTTGCGCGGCGGCGGCACGGCGCTGGACGCGGTGGAACTGATGGTGCTGCGGCTGGAAGAGTGTCCGCTGTTCAACGCCGGCATCGGCGCGGTGCTCAACCGCGACGGCCTGCCGGAACTGGACGCGGCAATCATGCGCGGCAGCGACCGCGCCTGCGGCGCCGTCACCGGCGTGATGCGCGCACAATCGCCGGTGCGGCTGGCGCGCGCGGTGATGGAGCGCAGCCCGCATGTCATGTTGATGGGCGCCGGCGCCGAGCAACTCAACCGCGATCTCGGCCTTGCCGAAGTCACACCGGAATATTTCATCACCGCGATGCGCTTGCAGCAGTTGCAGCGAGCACGCGCCCATGACGCAATCGTGCTCGACCACGATCCGGCATTCGATGCACTCTCGCATGACGATGACGCCTTCGGCACCGTCGGCGCAGTGGCGCGCGATGCGCAGGGCCATCTTGCAGCCGCCACCAGCACCGGCGGCCTGACCAACAAGTATCCGGGCCGCATCGGCGACACGCCGGTGATCGGCGCGGGCACTTATGCCGACGATCGCAGCCTGGCGATTTCCTGCACCGGCAGCGGCGAGTATTTCATCCGCGCCTGCCTCGCCCACGACGCGCACGCGCGCATGGTTTACAGCGGCGCGGAACTGGCGCGGGCCTGTGCGGAGAGTCTCGCGGCTGTCGCGGCGATGGGCGGACGCGGTGGTTGCATTGCGCTGGACCGCGCCGGCAATATCGCCATGCCTTTCAACTCGCACCTGATGTATCGCGCCTGGACTGGCGCGGAAGGCACGATCAGGGTCGGCGTTGAGCCGGATGCAGCGCCGCTGACGTGAAACTCATGGACTCTCAGGGTTCAGCTCGCGCGGGTCGGCAGCTGCTCAGGAATTCTTCAGATGCCCGCGGCCTGACCGCTTGTTTGCGGCATGATGCCCGGCAGTACGGATGCCGATCCGGCAGCCGTTTCGGGGTGGCGCGCGACCAGCCGCTGCTGGATGATTTCGGCGAACCAGCGATGCAGCATTTTCTGCGGAATTTCACAGGACTCGGCAGCGCCGCGCGCCGGATCGTTCCAGACCTGATCCCACGGCGTGCCGTGCTCGCGTGTGTGCTGGCTCAATTCATAGGCGCTGCGCTTGCGATAGCTATGCCAGACCCAGTCGATCAACTGCGACGATGAATGGTCGGCCGGCAGGCGCGGCGTCAATTCATGCAGTATCGGCGACGACGAGGTGTCGGCCTCGATCACGCTGACCGGATTGGCGACACGACGCGTGCCCCAACAGCCGTGTTCGCGCAGATCGGGCAGGAACACGCCTTCGCGATTGGCGTGGATCCGCAGCGGCGGCGCATCACCGCGCGCCATCCAGTAGCAGCAGACCAGATAGACCAGTGCGTGCAATTTGATCGCGCTGAGGTCGCGCAGACCTTCGCGCTGACCACGCGCGATAAACTCATTGGCGATGGCAATGACTTCGTACATATTCCGACCGTCCGTTGGCCTGCATTGGGCACTGAGCGTAGTAGCACTCCTGAGCGGCGTCTGTAGGATTTTTCCCCTACAGACTATCGGCGCGATCCGCAGCGCCAGGCTCAGGCCGGCAGTAGAAAGTGGCTGACTTGCAAGCCAAAACCCTTGATTGGAATCGCCGCACGGACTTCAAGTCCATTTTCTCCCGCCAGTTCGGCGGTGCGCGCATCGACCAGGATTTCGCGGTCGGCGGCCTGCTCGCAAAGCCGTGAAGCGAGGTTTACCGCAGAGCCGACCGCGGTGTATTCGAGCCGCGAGGCCGAACCGATCACCCCGACCGTCACCAGGCCGCTGGCGACGCCAAGGCCGATGCCCAGCGGATGCGATGTCGTACTCCAACCCTGCGTCAGCTCACCGACCCTGTCACGGATACGCCGCGCCATTTCCAGTCCGCGCGCCGCTTCGCCATCAACCGGCAACGGCGCGCCGACCAGAATCAGGATGCCGTCGCCGGCGAAGTCCTTGATGGTGGCGCTGAAGTCGGCAACGATGGTGCCGACCGCGTCGTAATACTCACGCAGCACCTGTAATACCTGCGCCGAGGCATGTCCCTGCGCGTAGTGTGTGAAGCCGCGCAGGTCGCAGCAGACTACGGTGATCTCCAGATGGTTTTCCTGCATGGCACTGGCCAATCCGCGTTCACTCACAAGCTTTGCCACCTGTGGCGACAGGAAACGCGACATGAACTGCCCGCGCTGTCCCTGCAGCACGTGATAGTGCACAGAACCAATCAAGAAGATGATCTCGCCGATCACCAGCAAGACCGCGGAATCTTGCAGTGGCAGCACAAAGCCCAACAACAGGAACGGTGTCCCGATGATCGCCCCCAGCACCCGGATCGTCTCGGGCCGATCCGGCCTGCGGTTAAGCAACAGCAGGACACCGATCAACCCACTAAGCGTGGAGACCAGCACCGGAGCGGCAAACAGCCAGAAACCCCTGTGTAACAGCGCATGGCTATTGTCAGCGGCATGCAGGAACTGCTCGACACGCCGATCAGGCCAGATCATTGCGAAGATGAAATAGAGCACGCCTGTAAACTGGCCAACACGCAGGACTCGATCGCCAAAAGTGCCATCCATGTGGGCTGCCATCGGCACCGTGCGGCGCACGCGCAGCAACCACTCCAGCAGACTGATCATGGACAAGGCCTCCGGCAATGCCAGCCAGCCGGACCAGGATGGCGCATGGGCCGTGTCCCTGATGAAATAAATATTGAGAAAGATGGAGATGCCGACAAACCCCAACCCCGCGGCCAGCGCGCGCGAGGTCGGCGAGTGCCGGTCGGCTGATAAAAACGCCAGGCCCATGCCCAGCGCCACCAGCGAAACCAGTACATGCGGTGTGATATCCATCCGCAGATATTATGAAGGGTTTTGCGTAGGCCCAAGTTACATTCGCTGTCGTTCAACGCCGCCCGCTGTAGCGGAGTGCATGAATGATTATGTTATATAAAATAATATAATTTAAAATTATATCGATAATTTATAACATCTAACGGAGCTTAACCCGGGGTAGCGGGCGCTACCGCCACACTCGATTCCGGTAATACCGGCGCTTCGTGGTCGGCCTCGAACAGCTGTTCAAGCTCGCGCGCCGCATCCTGCGCTGACTGGATCAACGCCTGCTCATCGTGCGCCACCGCCTGCTGACTGAGCAGCGTGCGTTGGTCCATCTGGCGGAACAGGTCCAGCGCGCGCTGCGCTGCTGTTTCTGATTCACCCAAGGCATGCAGCAACCCGCGTGCCATTTCCAGACTGGAGAAATAACTGCGGCGAATAACGTCGGTGACGCCGATATCCATCAGACGCAAAGCATGGTGGCGCGTGCGCGCGACGGCGAAGATGCGCAGTTGCGGGAAATGACGTCGCACGGTCTGGGCGATCTGCAGGCTGATCTCTTCCTCGGGAATCGACAGCACAAAAAACCGCGCCTTGTCCGCGTGCGCGGCGCGCAGCATCTCGATCCGGCTGGCATCGCCGTAATACACGCGCGTACCGAATCGACGCACGAAATCCACCTGCGAGGGATCTTTCTCCAGCACCGTATAACTGATTTTTTTCAGTCGCAGCATGCGGCCGATGATCTGGCCGAACGGGCCGAAGCCGGCCACGATCACGTCGTTTTCCGGCGCATCGATGGTGTCGTAAGGCGGCGGCGCTTCCTCGTGCCGTAACCGGACCTGCAGTGCGTAGAGCAGCGGCGTCGCGATCATCGACAACGTGATCACCACCACCAGCATTTCGTTCTGGGCGACGCTGATGACACCTGCGGCAGCGGCCACGCCAAACAGCACGAAAGCGAACTCGCCGCCTTGCGACAGTGCGCAGGCCAGTGCCGCTGCCGCACCGGATGGCAATTTCGCGGCGCGGCCGATGCCATACAGCACCAAACCCTTGAGCAACAGCACTGCCGCCGCCAGTCCAATCAGCAGCAATGGATGCTGCACCAGCAAGCCGAGATTCGCAGACATGCCGATCGCCATGAAGAACAAGCCCAGCAGCAGGCCCTTGAAGGGCTCGATGTCCGCCTGCAGTTCATGTCGATACTCGGAATCGGCCAGCAGCACGCCAGCAAGAAATGCGCCGAGCGACATCGACAGGCCCACGGCCGCCATCGCCATCGCTGTCGCCAGCACCACCAGCAGCGCGGCGGCGGTGAAAATTTCCGGCACCTGCGCCTTCGCCAGCATGCGGAACAGCGGCCGCATGGCGTAGCGCCCACCAAACACCACCAGCGCGAACATGCCCAGCGTCTCGGCGGCTTTCTGCCAGGCGCTGTTGCCGCTGGCTTGCGCAACCTGCACCGCCAGCAACGGGATCACCGCCATGAACGGAATCACGCTGATGTCCTGGAACAGCAGCACCGCGAACGCTGCGCGGCCCTGGCGCGTCGGCAGCTCCTTGCGCTCGGCCAGCATCTGCAGCACGAACGCGGTGGACGACATCGCCAGTCCAAAACCGATCACCACCGCGGCGGATGAATTCAGCCCGGCAAAATGCGCCGCCGTCGCCAGTACCAGCGTAGTCGCCAGAACCTGCGTGGCCCCGAGGCCGAAAACAGTGCGCCGCAATGTCCACAGCCGTGACGGCTGCAACTCCAGGCCAATGACGAACAACAACAGTACGACACCGAATTCTGATGCGTGGTAAATGCTACCGACATCGCTGATCAAACCGCAGCCCCATGGGCCGATAACAATGCCCGCAGCAAGATAACCGAGCACCGCACCCAGCCCGAGACGGCGGAAAATCGGCACGAACAGCACGGCGGCGGCGAGGAAAATGGCAATGTCGGCGAGCATGGCGATTATTCTGCGGCACAGCGCCGAATGACGCCATTGACAGTAAATATATTAAGGCCAATAACTTGCGCTAACTTCTTGATGTGAAACACAAACATATGAATGCTTGCAAATAACATGGATTTGTTCTTAAATATACACACATCTAGGCTTCTATCTAGGCTTGGTCACACATGGACGAACAAAGCAAATCCGAGCGCATCATCGAACTGGCACAGAAGCTAGGCGTGCTGCGCCCCAAGGATCTGGTGCCGCAAGGCATACAGGCCGAATATCTGCGCCGGCTTTGTGACAAGGGCACGATCAAGAAAGTCGGACGCGGCAGTTACGTCCTCGCCGACTCTTCACTTTCCGCCAGTCTATCGCTCGCCATCATCGGTCGCGCGGTTCCCAACGGCGTGGTGTGCCTGCAATCGGCGCTGGCCTTCCACGGCATCGGCACGCAATCGGTCAGCGAAGTGTTCGTCGCCATCGAGCGCCGCGCGGCGCGCCCGCGCGTGGATTATCCCGAAGTCCGCGTCGCCCGTCTCGGTGGCCCCGCGTTCACCGACGGCGTCGAGACACATACCATCGAGAACGTGAAAGTCAGGATCTACAGCCTGGAAAAAACCCTCGCTGACCTGTTCAAGTTCCGCAACAAGATCGGCCCGCACATCGCAGTCGATGCGCTGCGCACCGCCATGGGCGAGCGCAGCGTCAACATGAAGAGGCTTTGGCACTTCGCCAAGCTGTGCCGCGTCGAGCGTGTGATGAAGCCCTACGTCGACGCACTGGCCTGATATTCAGATGCAGACGAATGCCCGCCTCGGCGGGCATTTTTCATGGTGCGCCGCGTAAGGCTTCCAGTTCTTCCCAGCGCGCATAGACCTGCGCCAGTTCCTTCGCAACCGCTGCCGCACGGATCTGCACCCGCGCGATTTCGTCCTTGCCCTGCTGGTAAAAATCCGCCGCACCCAATTTTGCAGCAAGTTGGGTCTGCTCGGTTTCGAGCTTCTCGATTTTTGCCGGCAAGGTGTCCAGTTCACGCTTGTCCTTGCTGTTGAGCTTGCTCGACGACATCGGCAACGGTGCCGGCGCCTGCGGCGCCGATGGCAGCACCGCGCGCTTGGAGCTGGCCGGTGTTGCGGGCGCGGATGGCCTCTGGCGCAGCCAGTCGTCGTAGCCGCCGATGTATTCGTTGACGCGGCCTTGCCCCTCGAACACGAAACAGCGCCCGACGACATTGTTGAGGAAGGCGCGGTCATGCGAGACCATCAACACCGTGCCGTTGTAATCCAGCAACAGTTCTTCCAGCAGTTCCAGCGTCTCCACATCAAGATCGTTGGTCGGCTCGTCGAGCACCAGCAGGTTGGACGGCTTGGCGAACAGCTTGGCCAGCATCAAACGATTGCGTTCACCGCCAGATAAAGTCTTGACCGGGCTACGCGCACGATCCGGCGCGAACAGGAATTCCTGCAGATAGCCCATCACATGCTTGCGTTGCTCGCCGATCTGCACGTAGTCCTTGCCCTCGGCGACATTGTCGAGCACCGACAGTTCTTCCTTGAGCGCGCCGCGTAACTGGTCGAAGTAGGCCACTTCCAGTTTCGAGCCGAGTTTGAGCTTGCCCGAAGTCGGCTCCAGCTTGCCCAGCAGCAAATTAATCAGCGTGGTCTTGCCGGCGCCGTTAGGGCCGATGATGCCGAGTTTGTCGCCACGCAGCACTGCGCCGGTGAGATTGCGGATGGTTGGCGTGTCGGCGCCCGGATAGGTGTAGCTGACATTCTCGGCCTCGGCGACCAGCTTGCCGCTGCGCTCGGCCTCTTGCGCCAGCATCCGCGCCTGTCCCGGCTGATTGCGCCGCTCGCTGTAAAGCTGGCGAGCTTCCATCAATCGTTTCACGCGGCCCATGTCGCGCGTGCGCCGCGCTTCGATGCCCTTGCGGATCCACTTCTCTTCCTGCGCCAGCCGCTTGTCGAACAACGCGCGCTCCTGCGACTCCGCGTGCATGCGCTCCTCGCGGCGGCGCAGGAAATTCTCATAATCGCCGGGCCAACTGGTCAGCCAGCCGCGATCCAGTTCCAGGATGCGCGTCGCCAAGTTGCGCAGGAAGGCGCGGTCGTGGGTGACGAACAGGATCGCGCCACCCCAACCTTTAAAGAACTCTTCCAGCCAGGTGATGCTGGCGATGTCGAGATGGTTGGTCGGCTCGTCCAGCATCAGCAGATCGGGCTGCGACACCAGCGCCTGTGCCAGCAGCACGCGGCGCTTGAGTCCACCGGACAGGCTGCTGAACAGCTCATCGCCCGGCAGATCGAGGCGCGTCACTGTCTCCTGCACACGGCTCTCCAGGCTCCAGCCGTCCTGGGCTTCCATCTGCTCGTGCAGACGGCCCATCTTCTTCATGTCCGGATCGGGCTGCTCCAGCAGATGGTGATATTCGGCCACCAGCCTGCCGGTCGCACCCAGTCCCAGTGCGACGACGTCGTAAACCGTGCCGGTGATCGTCGACGGCACCTCCTGCACCAGCGTCGCCACCTTGAGATTTTGCGCGCGCACGATCTCGCCATCGTCCGGCTTCTGCTCACCGGCGATGAGTTTGAGCAGCGTGGACTTACCCATGCCGTTGCGGCCGAGCAAACAAACGCGCTCGCCGCGCTCAATCGTGAGCCCGGCCTTGTCGAGCAGCACAGTGGTACCGAGACGCAGGCTCACGTCACGCAGTGTCAGAAGCATAAGGATGAACTCTTGGCCTGCCCCACTATGTGCAATGGGTGGCGCTGGATTGTGAAAAACGTTTGGTGCCGGATACAGGACGCGTATCTGCGGCCTCTGATTACAAACAACTGCAGAGAATTTCTGTTACCTGCTGAATCCTGATATTTTCAATTGAGGTAAATCGTACCAATCTGCTGCATATCTGCAGTATTTCAGAGGGGTGCACGATTGCTTATGGCTGCCATTATAGAGCGCGAATCGATCGACAATACAGCGCGAAAAAAGCCCACGCCCTTAGCGATCGAACTCGCGACAGGTAACGGACGCTCCGTTGACCAAGAGGGATTTGCGCATTCAGAGGCAGAGAGTTGGCCTTGCGATTAGGTTAAAATGCATCGGTTGCAGCCAGATGCCGGTGTAGCTCAGTTGGTAGAGCACTCGATTTGTAATCGAGCGGTCGCGAGTTCGAGTCCCGCCGCCGGCACCACGTTGCACCTGCTCGCACTGAGCGACTGCTTCTGCATTTGCAGTCGATTTAATATGAGAGCCGTTCTACATCCGCCAGCTCACCGCGCCGGTGGCGCACACGGTGATGCGCGAGATGGGCGTGCGCTTCAACGATATCGCCAGCATTGACCGAGCCAATCGCTATCGCCCGACGCCGGACGGCGCAGCAGAACTCACGCAAGCATCCGCCTGAGCCTTCGTATCAAAAAGCCCCGCTCAGCGGGGCTTTCTCTTTTTCGGAACCGTGGGCCTTTCCGGTGATGCCGGCGGTTCGCCCATCCCCATCTCCCGCGCACGGACGCAGCCGGCGGCGACCGACTCACGGAGAATCTGCGCCAGGCGCTGCGTACCGGGGCCGGCTGCCTCCGGATCGGCAATGATCAGGTAGAGCTCGGCGTAGCGCTCGGCGCCTTCCTTCAGCGGCAACGGCTTGAGAGTGCCGGCCGCCATCTCGTCGAGAATGCGGTACTCGGGATACCAGGCGAATCCAAAGCCCATGCGCGCGGCCTGGATCGAGGTCGACATGTGGCTCAGGGTCCAGCGCTGCTCGGCCTCGATCGACACCGCGCGCGCCGAACGCTTGGCGCCGGTGTCGCGCACCACCAGATGCCGGTGCGCACGCAGATCGCGCACCGTCAGCGGCCGGCCCAGCTTGTGCAGCGGATGATCCGGATGCGCCGCAGCGACGAAGCGCATGCGCATCAGCGAATCACCGAGAAATCCCGCCGGGACTGATGAAGCAATGGCAATATGCACGCGCCCTTGCAGCAGCAGTTCAGCGGTACCGCTCAGCACGGATTCGTAGATTTCGATGCGCGTATGCGGGCTTTCGATGCCGAATTTCGCCAGGCACTCGACCATCAGCCACGACGGGAACACGACGTCGGCGGCAATGCCGATCTCGGCCTCCCAGCCGGACGACACCGCGCGCGCAGTCTCTTCCAGTTCGCCGGCCTCGCTCAACAGCACGCGCGCCCGGCGATACAGCAGTTGCCCGGTCGGCGTGAGGATCGCCTTGCGGCCCTGGATCTCGAAAGCCTTCACGCCGAGCATCGATTCAAGCTTCTGCACGGCATAGGTCACAGCGGACTGGCTCTTGTGCAACAGCTCGGCGGCCTGTGCGTAACCACCCTCGTCCACCACCGCCAGCAGGGCGCGCCACTGTTCCAGCGTGATCTTCGGGTTTGCGGTCATGATCAGTTTATTGGATGTTTATCGGCTAAATTTTGTTCTTTTTTATCTATCGAGTAAATACTTTAATAGCGACGCCCCGATACAGCCCGCTGCATCGGCCCCAACCTGAATACGGAGGTGTCCCATGAAAACCCTGCTCCAGATCAACTCCAGCCTGAACGCCAACGGCGGCCAATCGAGCCTGCTCGCCAACAGCTTTGTTGCCGCATGGCAGGCGGCCCACCCCGGCGCCGCCATCAAGACCCGCAACCTCGCAGCTGACGCCATGCCGCACCTGACCGCCGACCGCTTCCAGGCTTTTTTGACCAAGCCTGAGGATCGCACAACGGAGCAACAGGAAGTGGCTGCGTACTCCGACGCGCTGATCAATGAACTCAAGAGCGCCGATGTCATTGTGTTCGGCCTGCCGATGTACAACTTCGGCATCCCGTCGCAGCTCAAGGCTTACTTCGATCACATCGCCCGCGCCGGCATCACCTTCAAATACACCGAGAAGGGCCCGGTCGGCCTGGTGGCGGGCAAGAAGGCCTACGTGTTTGCGACACGCGGTGGCTTTTATGTAGGCACGCCAGCCGATACGGAGACGCCGTATGTCCGCGACTTCCTGAAATTCATCGGCATCACCAATGTCGAATTCGTCTACGCTGAAGGCCTGGCGTATGGCGATGAAAGCAAGGTGGCGAATCTGGAAAAAGCCAACACGGCCATCGAACATCTCACCACGCCGGAACAACTGGCCGCCTGATAATTTCCAACCTACAGGAGAAACACATGAACAAGCTACAGAGTACTACCGAACTCGCTGGCCGCATCCTGATGGCGGCGATTTTCGTCCTCGCCGGCTACGGCAAAATCACCGCTTACGCCGGCACCCAGGCGTACATGGCCTCGGCCGGCGTGCCCGGCGCACTGCTGCCGCTGGTCATCGCAACAGAACTCGGCGGCGGGCTGCTGCTGATCGCCGGTTATCAGACCCGTCTGGTAGCACTGGCACTGGCCGGCTTCAGCCTGGTCACGGCCGCGCTGTTCCACAGCAATCTGGCGGACCAGACCATGTTCATCATGTTCTTCAAGAACGTGGCGATGGCCGGCGGCTTCCTGATCATCGCCGTACACGGTGCTGGCCCGCTGAGTCTGGATCGTAAATCCAGCAAGTCATAAAACCCATATAACCCGCACATCACACACCCAACCGGAGAGTGTCATGACCACACGCAGTCTGCAGAACATCATCAAATCGATTCCCGCCTCCGATGGCGCGGGCGTCAAGCTGCGGCGCAGCCTCGGCGCCAGTCAGGCGCTGCGGCATGACCCGTTCCTGATGCTCGATGAATTTTTCTCGGACAATCCGGATGACTATCTCGCCGGCTTCCCGTCGCATCCGCACCGCGGCTTCGAGACCGTGACCTACATGCTCGACGGCCACATGCAGCACCAGGACCACATGGGCAACAAGGGCGATCTCGGCCCCGGCGACGTGCAGTGGATGACCGCCGCGCACGGCATCATCCACTCGGAGATGCCGCAGCAGAGCGAGGGCCGCATGCGCGGCTTCCAGCTCTGGATCAACCTGCCGGCGGCGGAGAAAATGAAGCCCGCGGCGTACCGCGACGTGCCTGCGCGCGAGATTCCGGTGGCGGCGCTGAAAAGTGGTGGCGAGGCGCGTGTCATCGCCGGCACGCTGGTCCAGGGCGACACGAAGACCGACGGCCCGATCCAGGGCGTGAGCACGCAGCCGCTGTATCTCGACCTGCACCTGCCCGCCGGCGCGGTGTTTGAGGCGCCGTTGACGCCGGGCCACAACGCCTTCCTCTACGCCTACGAGGGCGAGGCGCGGGTCGGCGAGGAACGCAGCGCACTGCCGAATCGTGCCGCCGGTCTGCTGTCGAATGGCGATACCGTGCGTGTCGAGGCTGGCACTGAGGGTGCACGCCTGCTGCTGCTCGCGGCCAAACCCTTGCGCGAGCCGGTGGTGCAGTACGGGCCATTCGTGATGAACACGCGCGAGGAGATCGAGCAGGCGATTGAGGATTACCAGAGCGGCAGGCTCGCAGCGGTCTGATCGCACAAGCACCGCTCCTGCGCATCCATGCGCTCGCGGCATACAGGACATCCTGTCCATAAAAAACCGCCGACCCGCGAGAGCCGGCGGTTTTTTTGCTGCCGCTTAAACGCCCTGTCGCACGATGTCAGAAGGCGCCAGGAACGGCACCTGAATCGAACCGCTGAGCGTCACCGCCGGCACCAGCACGTCGCGTGACCAGGTGATCGGGTACTGCGCGGTGAAGGCATAAACCAGCAGTCCCAGCTGATCGCCGGGCTTGAGACGGATGCTGATGCCGTTCATGTCGCCCTTCTGTTCGCCGAAGCCGCGGATCGGCGTGTATTGCGCGTCGACCGGCTGCCAGTCCTGCGAACCCGCCGGCAGCACGCCAACGGCGAGGAACAGGATCGGATCGCAGCCCGCCAGCGACACTGGCGTCGGGCAGGTGGACTGGTCGATGCCGCTGATGCCGGTCATGGTCACGTCCATGGTCGGGATGCCGGCGACGATGGCGCCGCCCGCAGGCGCGGTGTAGAGCGGCTGCACCGACTGCAGCACCTCGCGCACATCGGTCCCGAGCAGCGAGCCGGCCACGCCGAGCAGGCTGTTGAGTTGCTGCGTGCTGGTGTTGATGGGGTAGGACGTGCCGCCGTGCTTGATCTGCTGCACCTCGATGGCGTCGCCATCGGCAAGGCTCATGCAGAAATCCTGGCCGGTGGTGATGACCTTGTCCGCGGCACCGGCGATGCCCTGCAATTTTTCCTGGAACCAGGCGAAGTTGGCGTCCTCGACGCTGATGCTGCCGCAGGATTCGGCGCCGCCAGGCCCCTGGAATTCCGGCGGGTTGATCGCGGCGTAGAACGGGTCGAGCGCGGCCTGCAGATCGCTGCCCGGCGGCACCGGCACCGCGCTCAGGCCCACCGGCAGGATGTGTCCGCCCTGGTGCGACAGCAGGCGCACGTCGCCGCCCAGCGCCTTCAGACACTGGTAGTTGGCGTAGCCGTTGTTGTAGTTGAACAATGTGTCGGGCATGCCCTGCGTGAGCAGCGCGTCGATCTTGGGGAACGGCGTCGGCGGCACCTTGAAGG
>JBOICK010000014.1:0-21514 GCA_050739895.1 Stenotrophobium sp. | reverse complement strand
TAACATACTTTCGCTGGAAAGAGCGACAGCGGGTGGCCTCTGATGAGTCTGGAGCGCGGTGCATCCGGTTTTGCGGCGAGCGACGTATTTCACCGCAAATGCTCAAGACATTCTTTCTGACGATTTATGGGATTTATGCGGCCCTGGCTTTTGTCGTCGTGGTGCTGCTGCTGTTCTGCCCGCTCCTGATTGCCGCGCCGACGTTGCGGGTGCGACGGAAGATTGGACGCATCACGGTGCGGGCATGGCTGGCGGCGATTTTCGTGCCCTTGCGCGTGCGCGGACTGGATCATCTGCCACAGACGCCCTGCGTGGTGTTGTGCAACCACGCCAGCTACGTCGACGGCATCGTGCTGACCGCCGCGCTGCCCGAAAATTTCACGTTTCTGGTGCAGCACGAAGCGCGGCAATGGCCTTATGTCGGATTGATCATCCGGCGCATGGGTGTGGCGTTCGTCAACCGCCATGCCGCGATGCCGGCGGCGCTTGCGCTGCGTCGATTGATCCGCGCGGTCGATGCCGGAGAATCCGTTGCGATCTTCCCGGAAGGCTCGTTCCGCAAGTCGCCGGGGCTGATGCGTTTTTATGGCGGCGCATTCGCCATCGCGGCAAAAGCCGGAGTGCCGGTGGTGCCCGCGGTCATGCGCGGCACGCGGCGAATCCTGAGCGACGGCGAAATCCTGCCGCGGCCTGGCAGCATCAGCATCGAGTTCTTCGCGCCGATCAGCGCCGCCGGCAATCAGCGGCTCGATGCAAGCCGGCTGGGCAGCGCGGCGCGGCGCGTGATGCTGGCAAACTGCGGTGAAATCGACGGCGAAGCCGCGACTCACGGCGATAGCCCCGTCGATTTCGATGGCGGCCTCGATCATGCCGGTTCCGGTGCGTAGCCGAGCTTGATAAAGCTGAGCGCCGCGACCGTGTACCTCGGCGATTACATCAGTGCCGCCTGGCGCAGTGCCGCTGCATCGCGGATCAGCACGCGGCCATTGCGCCGTTGAAGCAGGCCGCGGCTTTCGAGGCTGCGCAGTTCCTTGTTGATGCTCTGGCGCGTGGCGCCGAGCATGCGGCCGAGGTCTTCCTGTGGCAGATGGAGTTGGATCAGCGTGCCGTCTGGTGTTTGCACACCATAGACGCGGGCGAGGTCGAGCAGGCGTTTGGCGAGGCGTTGCGACAGCGGCAGCAGCAGACTGTCCTCGATCGACGAGATGGCGAGGCGCAGCTTTTCGCTGAGCACGCGGGCGAAGTGGCGATACCACTGCGGCTCGGTGTCGAGCAATTTGCGGAACTGCGCGGCGGGCAACAGCAGGATTTCGGTGTCGCCGACCGCGCGTGCGTGGACCGCGCGTGGACGCTCGTCGAATAGAGACATCTCGCCGAGCCAGTCGCCCGGCCCATAGAGCCCGGCGAGAAATTCACGGCCGTCAGCGGCAATCAGCTCGACGCGGATCAGACCGCGGATCACGCCGTAGAGTCCTTCGGGCGCGTCGCCACGCGCGTAGAGCTGTTCGCCGTCGGCCAGTTGGCGGCGGCGCGACAACGCGGTGAGTCGCGCCAGCAGTTGCGGCGGCGCATCGCGCAGCCATTGACTGCTCCAGATCAGATCGTCGTCATCGCCGCTCATGTCGGTGGATTTTCGGTGTCCGCTTGAAAATCCATGATAGCGGGGCGCGTCCCACGGCGCCGGTCCGGACTAGTGCGCCGTGTGCCGCATGCTGCCGGTAGTCGCCAGGCGAATCAGTTTCTGGGTGACGAACAGCGGCCCGATCATCAGGAACTGGAGGTCGTCGGCGAACGATGGTTTGGCGCCTTCGACATGATGGCCGTAGAACTGCACCGCCCAGGCCGCGATCCAGATGCCGCCGCAGATCCAGCCCAGCGACCCGCCGTGCGACTGGATCGCAACGATGCCGGCGAAGCTGAGCAGCGCCCAGATCGTGCCGGTCATCAGGCTGCCGAATGACAGGCGCAGGTAATACGGCAGGCCGACCAGCAGCGCGAACACGGTGGCGATATTGACGTAGGGCGCGACGCCGGCCGGTACGAAGGGCAGGAAGCGGCCGATCGGCACCAGCCACAGCAGGCCCAGCGTCGCGAAGAAAATCGCCGGCACGCAGATCATGTGTATCCACTGGTTCAGCGGGTTCTGGTGACTTTCTGCGTAGGTGTCGAGAAACTGCTTGAGCGTGCGCATGGCGGGCCTCCTGCGGTGACGGGTTTCGCGGCTGCGATTCGTGGCGAGGATGATGCCCAGTGTATGCCCGTCGGCGCTGTCGCCCAGCCGACAGTCGGGATGGGAAAAATGACTCAGGACGGGGCGAAACGACCGCGAGGCGGTGCCCGCTGTCATGGATTTCGCCGGCGAGATTGTTTTAATATAATAAATTAATGTAATTTTAGTAAATATATAAAAACAATCTCGCCCGACTGTGACCCTACAGCGGGCGGCGCTTCCGAGCGCCGGAACCGCCGCTACTGCTGCAACGTCTCCAGTTGCTCTGAAAACGCCAGCCACTCGCCTTCGACTTCGTCGAGCTGCTTCCTGGCCTTGCGCTGCGCCTGCATCTGCTGGTGCAACTCGGCCTTGCGCGCCGGCGTATAAAGGTCTTCGTCGGTGAGTGCCTGTTCCAGTGCCTTCAGCGTCTCGCGCAGTTTTTCCATGCGTGCTTCGAGTTTGCGGATGGAGTCCTTCAGCGGTTTTTCCTGCGCGCGGCTGGCGGCATCGCTGCGGCGCGTTTCAGCGGCGCCGGGCTTCGCGGATTTTTGCGCGTCGCGTTCGCGCGTGGTCAGCCAGCGCGCGTAGTCGTCGAGATCGCCGTCGAACATCTGGCAGCGGCCCTCGGCGACCAGCCACAGTTGCTCGCAGCAGGTCGAGACCATGTGGCGGTCGTGCGACACCAGTACCACCGCGCCAGCGAACATCTGCAGCGCGGTTTCCAGTGCGTGGCGCATGTCGAGATCGAGGTGGTTGGTCGGCTCGTCGAGCAGCAGCAGGTTGGGTTTCTGGTAGACCACCAGCGCCAGCGCCAGCCGCGCTTTTTCGCCACCGGAGAACGGGCCGACCGCTTCGTAAACGCGGTCTCCGCGGAAATTGAAGGTACCGAGAAAATCGCGCAGCGACTGCTCGGCGACCCCTTTGTCGAGCCGTTGCAGGTGCAGGATCGGACTGGCCTTGAGATCGAGCTGATCGACCTGGTGCTGCGCGAAGTAGCCGATTTTCAGATATGGATCGCGCATCGCCTTGCCGGCCAGCGGCTCGAGCCGGCCGGCCAGCGTCTGCATGAAGGTCGACTTGCCGGCGCCGTTGGGGCCGAGCAGGCCGATGCGGTCGCCGGGTTGCAGCGAGAGTTTCAGTCCGGCCAGGATTGCGCGCTCGCCATAACCGGCTTTCACGTCGTCGAAGCGCAGCAGCGGCGATTGCATCCGTTCCGGTTCGCGGAATTCAAAACTGAATTCGCTATCGAAATGCGCCGGCGCCACCAGCTGCATTTTTTCCAGTTGCTTGATGCGCGACTGCGCCTGCCGCGCCTTGCTGGCGTGGGTCTTGAAGCGGTTGATGAACGATTGCAGGTGCACCACCTGGCGCTGCTGCTTGACGTAGCTGGCCGATTGCAGCGCGATGCGCTCGGCGCGGGTGCGCTCGAAGGTGGAATAGTTGCCGGTGTAAAGCGTGGTCTTGAGATTTTCCAGGTGCAGCGTGTGGGTGCAGACGCTGTCGAGAAAATCGCGGTCGTGCGAAATCAGCAGCAGCGTGCCGGGATAGGTCGGCAGGAATTCTTCCAGCCAGATCGCGGCGTCGAGATCGAGATGGTTGGTCGGTTCGTCGAGCAGCAGCAGGTCGGAGCGGCACATCAGCGCGCGCGCCAGATTCAGGCGCATGCGCCAGCCGCCGGAAAAATCCGCCACGGCCTGCAGTTGCTCCTGCGCGCTGAAACCGAGACCGTGCAGCAGCGTGCCGGCGCGGGAGCGGGCGGCATAGCCGCCGATGTCGTTGAGGCGGTCGTGCAGCTTGGCGATGCGCGCGACATCGTGCGCGTCTTCTGCGATCAGCAGCGCGCGTTCGAGTTCGCGCAGCTCGACATCGCCGTCGAGCACGAACTCGATCGCCTGATCCGGCAGCGCCGGCGTTTCCTGTGCGACGGTGGAAATCGCCAGCGTCCTGGCGACGCTGACGTTGCCGCTGTCCACCGTCAGCTGGCCGAGCACCAGAGAGAACAGGCTGGATTTGCCGGTGCCGTTTTTGCCGACCACACCGACATGCCAGCCGGGGTAGATCGTGAACGAGACCGAATCGAGCAGCGTGCGCGCGCCGCGCCGCAGGGTGGCGTTGTTGAGCGAAATCATTGCGGTAATTACGGGTGGGGAATAACGCGCATCAGGTTTTCCTGTGCGACGCTGGCGACCAGGCGGCCCTGGCGGTCAAAGATTTCGCCACGCGACAGACCGCGCGCGGACTGCGCGGTCGGGCTGTCCATCGCGTAGAGCAGCCAGTCGTCGGCGCGCAGCGGACGGTGGAACCAGACAGCGTGGTCGATGCTGGCCACCGCCATGTCCGGCTCGAACCAGGATTTGCCGTGCGGCCGCAGCGCGGTCGACAACAGGTTGAAGTCGGAGGCATAGGCCAGCACGCATTCGTGCAGCATCGGCGCGTCCGGCAGCTTGCCGGCGGCGCGGAACCAGATGTACTGGCGCGGATCCTGTTTTTCGGGCTTGAGCGGATTCCACGGCTGCACGCGCTTGAACTCGATCGCCAGTTCGCGCAGCAGCGCGGTGCGCACGTGATCGGGAATCGGGCCGGCCTGATCCAGCCACTGCTGGTTCAGCTCGTCCTGCGTCAGCAGGTCTTCGGGCTGCGGCACGTCGGGCATCTTGATCTGGTGTTCGAGGCCGCTTTCTTCCTTCTGGAACGAGGCCATCAGCGACAGGATCGGCTGGCCGAACTGGATGGCTTGAACCCTGCGGGTGGTGAAGCTGCGGCCGTCGCGCACACGGTCCACTTCGTAGACGATCGGAGCGGCCATGTCGCCGGGACGTAGGAAATACGCATGCAGAGAATGTGGCACGCCGGGTTCGACCGTGCGACTGGCAGCGACCAGCGCCTGGCCGATGACCTGGCCGCCGAACACGCTGCGGCCGCCGAGATCGCGCGAGGGGCCGCGGAACAGGTTGACCTCCAGCGTTTCAAGGTCGAGCAGGGAGATCAGGTCTTGCAGTTGACGGTTCATGGGGTGCAGCACTCGATAATTTGGCGCACATGCTACAGCGCCACGCCCGGCTATGACAGAATCCACACCCGTTTTCACGGCTGTTGCCATGAACTGTCGCCCCGGCTGCGGCGCCTGCTGCATCGCCATCTCCATCTCGTCCGCGATCCCCGGCATGCCTGACGGCAAGGCAGCCGGTGAGCGTTGCGTGCAATTGGGCGACGACAACGGCTGCCTGATTTTTACCGACCCGCGCCGGCCCGCGATCTGCGCGCGGCTGACGCCGGGCTTTGAAATGTGCGGCGAAACGCGCGAACACGCGCTGCACTTTCTCGGTGCGTTGGAGCGCGCCACCGCGCCGAATTAACCGGAGCGTAAACTAGCTCCCTCACAGATCGAGCGCTTTATGCCGCAACCGCAAACCCTCTACGCACGTGCCGGCGAGGCCTATATCGCCTACCAGGTCCTGGGCGAGGGGCCGATCGACCTGATCTATGCCGGCGGCCTGGTCACCAATGTCGACCTGAGCTGGGATTTTCCCGAGGCCGAGCGTTTCCTGACGCGGCTGGCCTCGTTCAGCCGGCTGGTCCTGTTTGACCGGCGCGGCTCGGGACTTTCCGACCGCCCGCCGGCGTGCCGCATGCCGACCGCCGAGGACTGGGCGGAGGACCTGCGTGTGATCATGGAAGCGGTCGGTTCAAAAAAAGCCGCAATCTTCGCCGAGCGCGACGCCGGTCCGGTGGCGATGATTTTCGCCGCCAACCATCATGAAAAAGTTTCGGCGCTGATACTCTCCAATACCACCGCGCGTTATGCCAGCGCGCCGGATTATCCCTGTGGGCAGCCGCCCGAACTGGCCGAGCAGATGTACCAGACCGTGCTGGAGCATTGGGGCACCGCGCGTATGGCCAGCGTGGCCGTGCCCAGCCGCGCCGGCGACGAGAATTTCGCGCGCATGTCGGCGCGGTTCCAGCGCTCGGCGGCAACGCCACGGCTGGCGGCGGAAGGCCTGCGCTACTACAGCACGATCGACGTGCGCGACCTGCTCGGCGAGATCCGTTGTCCGACGCTGGTGATGCATCGCAGCCGCTACCCGTTCTTGAATCCCGGACATGCGGCCTATCTGCAGAGCCATATCGCCGGTGCCAAGGGGGTTGGCGTCGAAGGCACGGATGCCTTTTACGCCTATGACCGCGCCGACGAGGCGCTCGGCCACATCGAGGAGTTCCTTACCGGCTCGCGCGAGCAGACCTATTCCGAGCAGGTGCTGCTGACGGTGCTGTTCGTGGATATTTCCGGCTCCACCGAGCTGGCGGCGCGGATCGGCGACAGCGCCTGGCGCGACCTGCTCGAACGCTTCCTCGGCGAGACCCGCAAACAGTTGCAGCGTTTCCACGGCCGCGAGGTCGATACCAGCGGCGACGGCTTCTTTTCCACTTTCGACAATCCTTCGCGCGCCCTGCGCTGCGCCGTCGCGATCCGCGAAGAAGCGCACGCGCTGGGCCTGACCGTACGCACCGGCCTGCATGCCGGCGAATGCGAGCTGGCGGGCGATGCGGTGCGCGGGTTGACCGTGCACATCGGCGCCCGCGTGCTGGCCGAAGCCAGGCCGGGCGGCATCTGGCTGTCGCGCACGATCCACGATCTGGTGGTCGGCACCGATTTCGAGTTCAAAGACGAAGGTTCCTATGAACTCAAAGGCGTGCCCGGCCACAAGTGGCGGCTGTACTCGCTGGAACCGATGAAGGACAGCGGCCGCGACAAGGATGTCCGCGAGCGGCGTTCGCGGCGCGGCTGATGCCGCCCTGACTGCTGACCCGCTATGCCCTGCCGTCCAGCATATCTTGTTTTTATTTATAAAGTATTTTTATATTTATTTTATAAATATTCACATAATCCTCGCCTGAATCCGTGACAGCGGATCACGTCTGCACTCAGCACTCAGCACTTCGCACTCAGCACTCAAAGCCGTCCGCGTGCAATGTCCTGGCTCTGCTCGCTGACGGCTTCGCCGGCGCGCAGTTGCCGCGTGCGCCAGCTCACACGCACGCCGACCTGCGGCCGCGTGTCGGAGCCGAGTGTGAGTTCGAGGGTGTCGCCGGCTTCGAGCGCGAGCGGCTTGAGCAGCGGCAGGTAGATCTGTTCCCAGTGCGTCGGCGCCGCATACGGCGAAGTGCTGATGACGATGCCGGGCAGGAGTTCGCATTCCCACCACAGCGCATAGCCGTGGACGGCGTTGGCACCGCCGAGATTTTGCGCCGTCCATTTCAGCGTGCTGCTGCGCTTGCTCGGTGGCGCGGTGACGTTGGGCGAAAAATCCAGATCGTCCCAGAGTTGCGCGGACTGTTCGCCGGCGAAATCGTCAGCGCGCAAGGTGCGCACGAACATGTTGTTCAGCGAGATCGTGCGCGCCGCTGACAGGTCGATATCGAAGCCGACCAGCGGCCACACATCGATTTCGTCCTGCGCGCGCGGCACTATCACCGGTGCGACGAACTGACGCAGGCGGCCGGGAATGACGATGCCATTCTTGTTGAGGAAGCGGCGCGCGTCGACCAGTGTTTCCAGCAGGTTCTCCTCCAGCGCGTAATTGCCCAGAGTCTCGGAAATCACCACGTCGACTTTCGGCGGCTTGGCGATTTCGGCGGAGTGCGCCTTGATGAAGCTGAGGCCATCGATCCGGTTCCTGCGCGCGAGCTCTTCAGCCAGGTCCAGCGTGTCGGTATATTCGACCAGCGTGCAGTGTTTTGCGCCTAGCCGGCGCGCGAGGAAACTCAGAAAACCGCTGCCGGCGCCGATGTCCGCCACGGTGGTCTGGCCCGGCCGGATCACGCGCCGCAGGGCCTCGTGAAACGCCTGATTGCGCGCGCGGTCGCCAAGCAGCTTGCGGTGCAGTTCTATTTCGCTCATCGCCATTACAATAAACGATTCGACTCCACCGCAAACCGCCTGATGCGTTTTTCTTCCGCCGATCTCGCCAAGGCATTCGACCCGCGCTATCTGCTGCGCGGCAAGCAATACTGGCAGCAGCATCGCGTGCAGCATTTCGCAATGCACGATGAAGCCGGCGGCACACGCATCGTCGCGGAAGTGCGCGGCTCCAGCAACGCGCCGTATACGTTGCAGGTCGTCGCGTCCGATGCTGGCCATGGCACGATTTTCAACAGCCAGTGCTCGTGTCCTCTGGGTGGCGATTGCAAGCATGTAATCGCAGCGCTGTTCGAAGCCTGCAACCGCTGGCAGCGTGAAAAGCCTCGCGCCGTGGAGGGCAGCGCGGATCTGCCGCAAGAGGTGCGCGAATGGCTGGCGCGGCTGTCGGAGCCGGCGCTGGCGAACAGCGCCGCGACAGTACAGAGAAAACGTCTGCTCTACGTTCTCGAACAGTCCCGCAGCCAGCGCAGCATCGTGCTGATGCTCTACAGCGTGCGCCTGCTCAAGGACGGTCAGCCCAGCACAGGCTCGCTGGAGCGCTACCAGAATGCCGATTTCACGCAGCGCGCGCCGCCACGGTTTATCGACGACAGCGACCAGGAATTGCTGCGCGCGCTGCTGCCGTACCGCGGTCGCGGCGGCGAGCATGAACTGCAGGGACGCGCCGGCGCACATCTGCTGCATCTGTTGCTGGACAGCGGCCGCTGTTACTGGGAAAAACTGGACGGCCCGCCGCTGCGCCTGGGGGCTATGCGCAACGCCGAGCCGCAATGGTTTCCTGCCGAGGACGGCAGCCAGCGACTCGGCCTGAAGACGACGCCACCGGCCAGCGGCCTGCTGGCGCTGGCGCCGCCGTGGTATGTGGATGCGGCCAGCGGCGAATGCGGGCCGCTGCGGACATCGCTGGCGCCGCATCGCGCGGCGGCGCTGGTCGACGCGCCATTGCTGCCGGTGCACTGGCTGCCGCAGGTCGCGCAACAGTTGACGCGCGCCGACGCCCCGTTGCCGGCGCCGTCGCTGCGCGCCCTGCGCAGCGTCAAGGACATCGCACCGCAGCCGATCCTGTTGTTTTACGGCCGCGAGGTTGGCGGCCATCTGCGCTATGGCCCGCACGCGCGCCTCGGCGCGGCGCAGTTGCTGTTTGGCTATCGCAACCGGCGCGTAGCGGCACACGACACCCTGCGGCGCATCAGCGTCGATGCCGGCGACGAGATTTTGCAGATCGAGCGCAACCATGCGACCGAACGCGGCCATATCAAGGAGTTGAGCGCCAGCGGCCTGCTGGTGCCGGCGCACAGCGTGTTGCAACCGTGGGAAATCGACGGCATCGGCCGCGATGACTACACCGTCGCCAGCGGCGCGCGTACCGACGAGACCTGGTCGCGGTTCATGCTGGAGGTGTTGCCGGGGCTGGCGCAGAAAGGCTGGAAAATCGAATACGACGACACTTTTCCGCACCGTTTTGCCGAGGTCGAAGAGTGGTTCGGCGGCGTCGAAGAAGCGACTGGCAACGACTGGTTCACGCTGGAAATGGGCGTGATGGTGCAGGGCGAGCGCGTCAACCTGCTGCCGATCCTGGCGCAGTTCCTGCACGCGCACCCGCAGGATTTCAGCCGCGCCGCGCTGAAGGCGCGTCCGCCCGATGCGCAACTGGTGGCCGCGCTACCCGATGGCCGCCGCATCGCGCTGCCGTATGCGCGCATTGCGCCGATCCTGCTGACCTTGATCGAGCTGTACGACGGTCAGCCGCTGGAGGCCGACGGCACGCTGCGGCTGTCGCGGCTGGACGCGCTGCGGCTGGCCGAGCTGCAAGCGGCCAACGACGCCGCGCAGACGCGCTGGTTCGGCGGTGAGAAACTGCTGGTGCTGGGACAGAGGCTGCGGGATTTCGACGGCATCGCAGCTGTGGTGGTACCGGCGGGCCTGACTGCGCAGTTGCGGCCGTACCAGCAGCAGGGACTCGGCTGGCTGCAATTCCTGCGCGAATATGGCTTCGGCGGCATCCTCGCCGACGACATGGGTCTGGGCAAGACCGTGCAGACGCTGGCGCACATCCTGCTCGAAAAGGAATCCGGCCGGCTCAACCGGCCGGCGCTGGTGGTGGCGCCGACCAGCCTGGTCGGCAACTGGCAGCGCGAGGCGCGGCAGTTCGCGCCCGATCTGCGCGTGCTGGCGCTGCACGGCCTGCAACGCAAGCAGCATTTCAGCGCGCTGGCTGAACACGATCTGGTCATCACCACCTATCCGCTGCTGTCGCGCGACAAGAACGTGCTGTCCAAGCAGACATTTCACATCCTGGTGCTCGACGAGGCGCAGAACATCAAGAACGCGCGCAGCCTGGCGGCGCAGATGGTGCAGCAGATCGAGGCACGCCATCGCCTGTGCCTGACCGGCACGCCGATGGAAAACCACCTCGGCGAACTGTGGTCGCAGTTCCATTTCCTGCAACCGGGGCTGCTCGGCGACGACCGCCAGTTCCGGCGCCTGTATCGCACCCCGATCGAGAAGCAGGGCGACGTCGAGCGCATGGCGCACCTGACGCGGCGCATCGCACCGTTCATCCTGCGCCGCAGCAAGCAGCAGGTCGCGCGCGAATTGCCGCCCAAGACCGAGATCGTGCGTAGCGTCGCGCTGGCCGGCGCGCAGCGCGATCTGTACGAAACCCTGCGTCTGGCGATGCACGAAAAAGTCCGCCACGAAATCGCCGGCCGCGGCCTCGCGCGCAGCCACATCATCATCCTTGACGCGCTGCTCAAGCTGCGCCAGGCCTGCTGCGATCCGCGCCTCCTCAAGCTCGAATCGGCGCGCCGGGCGCACGGCGTCTCGGCCAAGCTGGAACTGTTGATGACGTTATTGTCCGGCATGGTCGAGGAAGGCCGCCGCATCCTGCTGTTTTCGCAATTCACCTCGATGCTGGCGCTGATCGAGGATGAATTGAACGCGCGCGGTATCCGCTATCTCAAGCTCACCGGCGAGTCGCAAAACCGCGGCGATATCGTCGACCAGTTCCAGGACGGCAGCGTGCCGGTGTTCCTGGTCAGCCTCAAGGCCGGCGGCGTCGGTTTGAATCTGACCGCAGCCGACACCGTGATTCACTACGATCCGTGGTGGAATCCGGCGGCGGAAAACCAGGCCACCGACCGTGCGCACCGCATCGGTCAGGACAAGCCGGTGTTCGTCTACAAGCTGATCGTCGAGGGCAGCGTCGAGGAAAAAATTCTCGCCATGCAGCAGCGCAAGGCGCAGCTCGCCGCCGGTGTGCTCGACGGCCACGCTGCCGATGCCAGCGACACCGGCGCCGCGTTCAACACGCAGGATTTGCAGGCACTGTTCGAACCGCTGGAGGGATAAGCGCCGACCCGCTGTGCCCTCCGGCAGGTATTTTATTGTTAATAATTATAGTTTAATATGAAAAATAGTATATATAATAAAACTACATTGAATGATCTGCCAGGCACAGCGGGTGCGGATATCAGGCGCGCCGGCAACCGTTGAAATGCCGAAAATTCAAAATTTGCCGCAATTGCCGGTGCTGGATGCGCTGCCCGCACTGAAGCAGGCGCTGGCACAGCAGGGGCGTGCCGTGCTGGCGGCGCCGCCGGGTTCGGGCAAGACCACCGTCGCGCCCCTGGCATTGCTCGATGAGCCGTGGCTGCGTGGCAAGAAAATCCTGATGCTGGAGCCGCGTCGCGTCGCCGCGCGTGCCGCTGCCGCGCGCATGGCGTATCTGCTTGGTGAGGCAGTGGGGCAGACTGTCGGCTACCAGATCCGTTTCGAGAAAAAAATCTCGGCGCAGACACGCATCGAAGTCATCACCGAAGGCCTGCTGGCGCGGCGCTTGCAGGCCGATCCTGAACTGCCCGGCGTCGGCCTGGTGATCTTCGACGAGTTCCACGAGCGCAGCCTCGACGCCGATCTGGGGCTGGCACTGACCCTGGATGCGCGCGCCAACCTCAATCCCGATCTGCGCGTGCTGGTGATGTCGGCCACTCTGGAGACGCAGCGTGTCGCACAATTATTAGATCGCGCCAGCGGCGGGTCCGTCATCCCGGCCACGGACTGGCCGGGATCCAGCGACAGGGATGTCTTCAAGACGCCGGTCATCGAAAGCGGCGGCAGGATGTACCCGGTCGATATCCGCTACCGGCCGGTGCGGACTGATGAATATCTCGACGCCAGCGTCGCCGGCGCGGTGTTGGCGGCGCTGGACGAAACCGGGGGCGACATCCTCGCGTTCCTGCCGGGTGGCCGCGAAATCCGCCACACACAACGGCGGCTGGATGAACGGCTCGCCGGCCGCGTGCGGGTGCTGCCGCTCTACGGCGACCTGTCCAGCGCCGAGCAGGACGCGGCGTTAACGCCCTCGCGCGACGGCATCCGCAAGGTGATTCTCGCGACCAATATCGCGCAGACCAGCCTCACCGTCGAAGGTGTGACCACGGTGGTCGATGGCGGCCAGGTGCGGGTGGCGCGCTTCGATCTGGGCAGCGGCGCCAACCGCCTGGAAACGCAGCGCGTGTCGCGCGCCAGCGCCGACCAGCGCGCCGGTCGTGCCGGCCGTCTCGGCCCCGGCACCTGCTACCGCCTGTGGAGCCGCGAGCAGCAGGGCACGCTGCCGGCGCACGACACGCCGGAAATACTTGCCGCCGATCTTTCGCGGTTCGCGCTGGAACTGGCGGCGTGGGGCGTGACCGATCCTGCGGCGCTGGCGTTGATGGATCAGCCCGCGCCGGTGAGTTGGACTTACGCCCGCGACCTGCTGCGCGCACTGGGCGCGGTGGATGACGCGGGCCGCATCACCGCGCATGGCCGCGAACTTGCGCGCTTGCCGGCCAGCCCGCGTCGCGGCCACATGCTGTTGGTGGCACGCAAATACGGATTGGCAGCACTTGCCGCGTGGACTGCGGCGCTGCTCGAAGAACGCGATGGCGGCGCCGGCAGCGCGGATTTGTCGGTCGGGCTGGAAGCGATACAAAGCCGTCGTGCCGATCCGCAGATGCGGCGTCGCGTGCAGGATGCTGCGAGCCAGATGCTCCGCGTTTTGGGCGAAGAACCCGCTGCCGTCTCCCGTCTCGCATCTCCCGGTATTGGCCGCGTGCTGTCATGGGCCTACCCCGAACGTATCGCGCGCCGTCGTGCGGGTCAGCAGGGTGTCTATCTGTGCGAAGACGGCGGCGAAGCGCGCATCCACGAAAAAGATCCGCTGGCGCAGTCGGAATGGCTGGCGATCGCGCACTGGGACCCAGCGAGGGCAGGGATGCCCGAGGTAGGGCACCAAACAGTAGGCGCGTTGACGCGACGCAGGGAGCAGTTGCCGAGTCACGCGCGCAAAATCCGCCAGGCTGCCGCGCTGAGTGAAGCCGAGGTGCTGGCCGATCACGCCGAACGTATCCGTGATATCGCCGAAGTGCACTGGGATGCACAGTACGAGGTGGTGGTGGCCGAGCAGCAGAAACGCCTGGGCGCAATCCTGATTGGCCGACGGCCGCTGCGCGAGCCGCAGACCGAGGCGGTGCGCACGGCGATGATCGCCGGCATCCGCAGCCTGGGCCTGCAGGCGCTGCCGTGGACGGAATCCGCGCGACAGTGGCAGGCGCGGGTGGAAAGTCTGCGCGCATGGCGGCCCGACGAAAGCTGGCCGGAGTTTGCCGATGCCGCGCTGCTGGCCAATCTGGACGACTGGCTGGCGCCGTTTCTCGAAGGTGTGTCGCGGCGCGATCATCTGGCGCGCCTCAATCTCGTCGAGATCCTCAACAGCCAGTTGGATTACGCGCAGCAGCAGCAGCTGGCGCGGCTGGCGCCGACGCATCTCGACGTGCCCAGCGGTTCGCGCATCGCGCTGGAATATTCAGTATCGGCAGCGCCGCCGGTCCTCGCGGTCAAGTTGCAGGAATTATTCGGGTGGGCGCGCACCCCGGCAGTCAATGATGGCCGCAATCCGGTGCTGATCCACATGCTCTCGCCGGGCCGGCGTCCGGTGGCGGTGACGCAGGATCTGGCCGGCTTCTGGGCGCGCGGTTATGCCGACGTAAAAAAAGACTTGAAAGGCCGTTATCCGCGCCATCCGTGGCCGGATGACCCGCTGGCAGCACCGGCGACACGCCGCGCCAAGCCGCGCGGGACATGATTCTGAGAGGTTTTGCGTGTTCCGCCGGTTGACACTCGAAGGGGGTCTAATTATGATTCGCGCCCTTTCCCGACGGGCCGCTCTATTTGCGGCCTGTCCTTTCTTTGTCAATCCGGGACAGTTTCGACGTGCCAACGACCAATCAGTTAGTGCGCAAAGGCCGCACCCGCGAAGTTACCAAGAGCAAGGTTCCTGCACTTGGCGACTCTCCGCAAAAGCGTGGTGTCTGCACGCGCGTATACACCACGACCCCGAAGAAGCCGAACTCGGCGCTTCGCAAGGTCTGCAAGGTGCGCCTCACCAATGGCTTCGAGGTGATCTCGTACATTGGTGGTGAAGGCCACAACCTTCAGGAGCACTCAGTGGTGCTGCTGCGTGGCGGCCGCGTCAAGGATCTTCCCGGTGTTCGCTACCACACGGTTCGCGGCACGCTGGACGCCTCCGGCGTCGAAAAGCGTCGTCAGGGCCGTTCCAAGTATGGTGCGAAGCGCCCCAAGGCTGGCGCCGCCGCCGCCGCCAAGAAGTAATTTCTGGCAAGCCACATCACTTTAGAGTTCAGCCATGTCCCGTCGTCGTCAGCCTGAAAAGCGCGTCATCCTTCCCGACCCGAAATACAAATCGCTGGTCGTTACCAAGTTCATGAACATGATCATGGAGGACGGCAAGAAAGCCGTCGCCGAAAAGATCGTGTACGGCGCTCTGGGCCAGATTTCTTCCAAGAAGAAGACTGAAGAGCCCGCCGTTGTGCTGCAATCTGCTTTCGACAACGTCGCGCCTTCGGTTGAGGTCAAGTCACGCCGCGTCGGCGGCGCGACCTATCAGGTGCCGGTCGAAGTCCGCGCCGTGCGCCGCACCACGCTGGCGATGCGCTGGGTGATCGATGCTGCGCGTGCGCGCGGCGAGAAAAACATGATCGACCGTCTGGCCGGAGAATTGCTGGACGCCGCCGACCACCGTGGCGCGGCCGTCAAGAAGCGCGAAGACACGCACAAGATGGCGGAAGCCAACAAGGCATTCTCGCACTTCCGCTGGTAACAGCGTTTCGTCTTTGCAATTGAATTCAAAGGAATTGACCTGTGGCCCGCAACACGCCCATTAACCGCTATCGCAACATTGGTATTTCTGCGCACATCGATGCCGGCAAGACCACCACGACCGAGCGCGTGCTGTTTTACACCGGCGTGAACCACAAGATCGGCGAGGTGCACGACGGCGCCGCGACGATGGACTGGATGGAGCAGGAGCAGGAGCGCGGCATCACCATTACCTCCGCTGCCACCACCTGTTTCTGGAAGGGCATGGGCGGGCAGTTCGACCAGCACCGCATCAACATCATCGATACACCGGGACACGTCGACTTCACCATTGAAGTCGAGCGCTCGATGCGTGTGATCGATGGCGCCTGCATGCTGTATTGCGCGGTCGGCGGCGTGCAGCCGCAGTCCGAGACGGTGTGGCGCCAGGCCACACGTTACAAAGTGCCGCGTATTGCATTCGTCAACAAGATGGATCGCACCGGCGCCAACTTCTTCAAGGTCGTCGAGCAGATGAAGGCGCGCCTGCGCGCCAACGCCGTGCCGATGCAGATCCCCATCGGCGCCGAAGACAATTACAAGGGCGTCGTCGATCTGGTCAAGATGAAGTCGATTCTCTGGAATGAAGAGGACAAGGGCGTCACCTTCCAATACGGTGAGATTCCGGCCGATCTGCTCGATACTGCCAAGGAATGGCACGAGAAGATGGTCGAGGCCGCGGCCGAATCCAGCGACGAGCTGATGAACAAGTATCTCGACGGCCAGACTCTGACCGAAGAAGAGATCAAGCAGGGCATCCGTAAACGTTGCCTGGCTCTTGAGATTTTCCCGATGTTCTGCGGCTCGGCCTTCAAGAACAATGGCGTGCAGGCGATGCTCGACGCAGTGGTTGAATACCTGCCGGCGCCGACTGACATTCCGCCGGTTGCCGCACACGACACCGACGACTACGAAGTCATCGTCGAGCGCCAGGCGACCGATGAGGAGGCATTCTCGGCGCTGGCGTTCAAGATCATGACCGATCCTTTCGTCGGTACGCTGACCTTCATTCGCGTCTATTCGGGTGTACTGAACACTGGCGACAGCGTCTACAACTCGCGCAACGGCAAAACCGAGCGCATCGGGCGCATGGTGCAGATGCACGCCAACGATCGTACCGAAATCAAGGAAGTCCGCGCCGGTGACATCGCCGCCTGCGTGGGCATGAAAGATGTGTTCACCGGTACCACGCTGGCTTCGATTCAGAAGCCGGTCGTGCTCGAGCGCATGGTGTTCCCGGAGCCGGTGATCAGCCAGGCGGTGGAACCCAAGACCAAGGCCGACCAGGAAAAGATGGGCATTGCGCTCAATCGCCTGGCGCAGGAAGACCCGTCGTTCCGCGTCCGCACGGATGAGGAAACCGGGCAGACCATCATCGCCGGCATGGGCGAACTGCACCTCGAAATCCTGGTTGACCGCATGAAGCGCGAGTTCAACGTCGAGGCCAATGTCGGTGCGCCGCAGGTGGCCTACCGCGAAACCATTCGCAAGGCGGTCGAGCAGGAAGGCAAGTACGCCAAGCAGTCTGGCGGCAAGGGCCAGTACGGCCATGTCTGGCTCAAGATCGAGCCGCAGGAAGCGGGCACGGGCTACGAATTCGTCAATGCCATCGTCGGTGGCGCGATTCCCAAGGAATTCATCCCGGGCGTCGACAAGGGCCTGAAGGACGCGATCAAGACCGGCGTCATGGCGGGTTATCCGGTGGTCGACATCAAGATCACCCTGTTCGATGGTTCGTACCACGACGTCGACTCCAGCGAAATCGCATTCCGCGTGGCGTCGTCGATGGCGTTCAAGGAAGGCTGCCAGAAAGCCAGCCCGGTATTGCTCGAGCCGATCATGGCGGTCGAGGTCGAGACCCCGGAAGACTACATGGGCGATGTCATGGGCGACATCAACCGTCGCCGCGGCATGATCCTTGGCATGGAAGACCACGCCGGCGTCAAGGCGCTGAGGGCGGAAGTGCCGCTGGCCGAGATGTTCGGCTACTCGACCACGCTGCGCTCGATGAGCCAGGGACGCGCGACCTACACGATGGAATTCAAGAAGTATCAGGAAGCGCCGGCCAGCATCGCCGCCGCGTTGAACAAGAAAGCGGCTTAATCACCTCAACTTCGCATCACGATTCAGAAGGGTATTGCAATGGCAAAAGAGAAATTCGAGCGCACCAAGCCACACGTCAATGTGGGCACGATTGGGCACGTGGATCACGGCAAGACCACGACCACGGCGGCGCTGACCAAGGTATCTGCGGACAAGGGATGGGCGACGTACATCCCCTACGACCAGGTGGCCAAGGCCTCCGAGAGCCAGGGGCGTCGCGACAGCACCAAGATTCTGACCATTGCCACCTCGCACGTCGAGTACAGCACCAAGAACCGCCACTACGCGCACGTCGACTGCCCCGGGCACGCCGACTACGTCAAGAACATGATCACCGGAGCCGCGCAGATGGACGGCGCCATCCTGGTCGTCTCCGCCACCGACGGCCCGATGCCGCAGACCCGCGAGCACGTCCTGCTCGCCAAGCAGGTCTACGTCCCCCAGATCGTCGTCTGGCTCAACAAATGCGACCTGGTCGACGACGCCGAACTGCTCGACCTGGTCGAAATGGAAGTGCGCGACCTGCTGACCAAGTACGGTTTTGACGGCGACAACACCCCGGTCATCCGCGGCGCCGCGATCAAAGCCATCCAGGGCGAAGCCGAATGGGTCGCCAAAGTCGAAGAACTCTACGACGCCCTCGACACCTGGATTCCCGAACCCCAGCGCGAAATCGACAAACCCTTCCTGCTGCCGGTGGAAGACGTCTTCTCGATTTCCGGCCGCGGCACCGTCGCCACCGGCCGTATCGAGCGCGGCGTCGTCAAGGTCGGCGAAGAAGTCGAACTGGTCGGCATCCGCCCCACCGTCAAGACCATCGTCACCGGCGTCGAAATGTTCCGCAAGCTGCTCGACCAGGGCCAGGCTGGCGACAACGTCGGACTGCTGCTGCGCGGCACCAAGAAAGAAGACATCGAACGCGGACAGGTCCTGTGCAAGCCCGGCAGCATCAACCCCCACACCAAGTTCGAAGGCGAAGTCTACGTCCTGACCAAGGAAGAAGGCGGGCGCCACACCCCGTTCTTCAAGGGCTACCGTCCGCAGTTCTACTTCCGCACCACCGACGTCACCGGCGCGGTCGAGATCAAGCAGGAAATGGTCATGCCCGGCGACAACGTCGCGGTCACGGTCGAACTGATCAACCCCATTGCCATGGAAGAAGGCGTGCGTTTTGCCATCCGCGAGGGCGGCCGCACAGTCGGCGCCGGCGTGGTGACCAAGATTCTCGCCTAAGCCCTTCCATCCATCCACAGGGGCGCGTATAATCCGCGCCCCTGTTGTTCCTCCGCTCTTTAAGACCTGAGATAAGCATGGCAGCGACTAGCCAATCTATCCGTATCCGGCTCAAGGCTTTTGATCATCGTTTGATCGACAAGTCTGCGCGCGAGATCGTTGAGACCGCAAAGCGCACAGGCGCTGTTGTCCGCGGACCTATTCCGTTGCCGACGCGCAAGGAGCGTTTTACGGTGCTTGCATCTCCGCATGGCGACAAGGATGCGCGTGATCAATTCGAGATCCGCACGCACAAGCGTCTGATGCAGATTGTCGATCCCACCGAAAAGACTGTCGATGCGCTGTCGAAGCTGGATCTTCCGGCTGGCGTCGAAGTTCAGATCAAGGTTAATTAAGGGGATCTGGCATGACGATCGCAATTATTGGCCGCAAGGCCGGCATGACAAGGGTATTCACCGACGCCGGTGAGGCAATCCCCGTCACCGTTATCGAATGCACCCCGAACCGGGTGACTCAGGTCAAAACCATTGAAACCGATGGTTACCGCGCCGTGCAGGTTGCGGTGGGCGAAAAGAAGGCTGGCCGCGTCAACAAGCCCTTGACAGGTCATTACAAGAAAGCAGGTGTTGCAGCTGGTCGCGGCCTGTGGGAAATTCGCCTGGATGACGAGGAAGGCAAGGATATCCAGACGGGTTCCGAGATCAAGGTTGAAGCTTTCAACGAAATCAAGGCCGTAGATGTTACCGGCACCAGTATCGGCAAAGGTTTCGCCGGCGTTATCAAGCGTCACAATTTCGGTGGTGGTCGAGCGACGCATGGCAACTCGCTGTCGCATCGTGTGGCCGGGTCCATCGGTCAACGCCAGAGCCCCGGCAAGGTCTGGAAGAAAAAGAAGATGGCAGGTCACATGGGTAATGAGCGCGTCACCGTGCTCAACCTGGACCTCGTCAAGATTGACGTGGAACGCAACCTGCTGCTGATCAAGGGCGCGGTTCCGGGCGCGGCGAATGGCGATGTCATCGTCCGTCCCACGGTGAAATAACCCGGAATAACGGCAATGGATATACAAATTCAACAAAGTGGTGCAACGCTTGCTGTCGCAGACAGCGTGTTCGGCGCCGACTACAACGAGGCCCTGATTCATCAGGTCGTGACTGCGTACATGAACGCGGGCCGCGCCGGGACCAAGGCTCAAAAAAGCAAAGGCATGGTTTCCGGCGGCGGCAAGAAGCCGTGGAAACAGAAAGGCACCGGCCGCGCACGAGCAGGCACGATCCGTTCGCCATTGTGGCGTGGTGGCGGCAAGACGTTTGCCGCGGTGCCGCGTGATTTCAGTCAGAAGGTCAACAAGAAAATGTATCGTGGCGCGATCCGCTCCATCGTTTCCGAGTTGAATCGCCAAGGTTTGTTGCTGGTGGCCGATACTTTCTCGGTCGAAACGCCACGGACCAAGAGTCTTCAGCAGAAGCTTGAGCAGCTCGGTGCCAACGATATTCTTTTGGTGACCGGTGAAGTGGACAAGAATTTATATCTGTCATCGCGCAATTTGCCGCGAGTGGCGGTTTGCGATGTCGAGGCCCTTAACCCGGTTGCCTTGTTGCGTTACCAGAAAGTACTGATGACCGCTGATGCGATCAAGAAGCTGGAGGCTTGGCTGTCATGAACTTCGAGCGTTTGCATCAGATCATCCTGACGCCGGTGATATCCGAAAAGGCGACCCGTGCCGCCGAGAAGCGCAATCAGGCGGTTTTCAAGGTCCTGCGTGATGCGGAAAAGACCGAAATCAAGGAAGCAGTCGAGAAGCTTTTCAGCGTAAAGGTCGAGAGCGTCCAGACGCTCAACGTCGGCGGCAAGACAAAGCGTTTTGGACAGTCGATGGGCAAGCGCTCCGACTGGAAAAAGGCTTATGTGACCCTGGCTGAAGGCCAGGAAATCGACTTTGCTGGCGGCGCCGCCAACTAAGGACAAGGTCATGGCAATAATTACAATGAAGCCCACGTCGCCGGGTCGTCGCCACCAGGTCAAGGTGACGACGCCAGGTTTACACAAGGGCGATCCGTACTCTCCGCTGATTGAGAAGCAGTCTGCCAGCGGCGGTCGCAATAATAATGGCCGCATGACGACCCGTCACAAGGGTGGTGGGCACAAGCAAAGCTATCGGCTGGTCGATTTCAAGCGCGACAAGGATGGCGTGCCGGCCAAGGTTGAGACGGTTGAATATGATCCCAACCGCAGCGCCCACATCGCACTCGTGCTGTTTGCGGATGGCGAGCGCCGCTATGTAATCGCTACTCGTGGTGTCGCAGTGGGCGATAGTATTCAGAACGGCGCGGATGCACCGATCAAGTCGGGCAACGCGTTGCCGCTGCGTAATATTCCGATCGGATCGACTATCCACTGCGTGGAAATGCGCCCTGGGAAAGGCGCGCAGATCGCACGTTCCGCGGGTGCCGGTGTGCAGCTGATTGCACGCGATAGCGAATATGCAACGCTGCGCCTGCGCTCAGGCGAAATGCGCAAGATTCATGCTGATTGCCGCGCAACCATGGGCGAGGTCAGCAACGCTGACCATAACCTGCGGCAGTACGGCAAGGCAGGCGCCAAGCGCTGGAAAGGCATACGTCCCAGCGTCCGTGGTGTCGTGATGAATCCTGTGGACCATCCGCATGGCGGTGGTGAAGGCAAGTCAGGGCAGGGTAACCCGCATCCGGTTACGCCATGGGGTCAGCAGACCAAGGGTCTCAAGACCCGCAATAACAAGCGCACGCAGAGCATGATCGTGCGCAGTCGCCATAAGAAGTAGCACTGTTTATTTTTGAGGTGTAACCGTGCCGCGTTCAGTCAAA
>JBOICK010000013.1:0-11836 GCA_050739895.1 Stenotrophobium sp. | reverse complement strand
TCGCTGCTGTTACTGGCGTTACTGGGACTGCAGACCCATTGCGGCGCACCATTTTTCGCCAGTCTTGTGATCGCTGCGGGCATTGCGGTCTACCAGCAATGGCTGGTCCGCGACCGCGATCCTCAGCAGTGCTTTCGCGCTTTCCTCAACAACAATTATTTCGGTGCGGCGATTTTCCTCGGCCTGGTATTGGATGCCATCTGCCGCAGCTGAGTTCTAGCCTGCCCGCGCCAGCGCCCAGGCTTCGATGCGTGCGGCGCCCGCATGTCGCGCGGCGCGGGCAAGGTCGGCGAGCGTCGCGCCGGTGGTCATGACATCGTCCAGCAGTGCGACATGGCGACCGGCCACACGCGCATCGACACTGAAGGCTTCGTGCACGTTGCGCCGCCGCTGCGCCGGGTTGAGGCCGATCTGGTCGCGGGTGCGCCTGAGTCGCCGTGCAGCATGCGCATCCACTTCGATCGCCAGTACGCGCTGCAGTCCACGCGCCAGTTCCAGCGCCTGGTTGTAGCCGCGCCGCTGCAGGCGCGTCCGGTACAGCGGCACCGGGATCAGCAGCGTCGGCAGCGTTTGCGGACGCTGCGCCAGCCACCGGCCCATCAGTTCGCCCAGCAGTCGTGCCTGAGTCAATCCGGCGTGGTACTTGAGTGCATGGACGCTTTGATGCACCGGCGTCTCCAGCCGAAACGCGGCCCACGCGCTGTCGAACGGCGGCGGTTTTTTCAGACACGCCGGACATGGGGCTGAGTGCAGTTGAGGTCGCGCGCAGCACGGGCAGGCGCACAGATTCCATGGCAGATCGTCCCGACAGCCGCTGCATACGGCGGCATCGCCTGAGTGCGCGTTGCAGAACAGGCAAAGCGCGCCGCCTAGAAAGTTGTCAACCAAAGTGCGCATGGATAAGTTGACAGATAGCCCTCCGCCCGCAAGACTTTGCTCCGATTCAATCGTAAAGCCCGTTTTAGCGCCACCCGCTCTGCATGTTTCAAAGGGAGAATATGTTTTAAATTATTTACTATATTTATAAATATTTAATAATTTAAAACATATCGCCGTGCTGTTTCAGGCACAGCGGGTGGCATTAAATTCTTACCGAGGATGTCTGGAATGAGTGCAAACGAAGTCCGCCACGACTGGCGCAAGGAAGAAGTGCAGGCGCTGTTCGAGCTGCCGTTCAACGATCTGCTGTTCCGCGCGCATAGCGTGCATCGCGTGCACCACCAGCCGAACACGGTGCAGTTGTCGACGCTGTTGTCGATCAAGACTGGCGCCTGCCCCGAGGATTGCGCTTATTGTCCGCAGTCGGTGCGCTACGACACCGGCCTGCCGCAGGAGCCGCTGATGGCGGTGTCCGCCGTGGTCGAGGCGGCGCGCGAGGCCAAGGCCAACGGTGCGTCTCGTTTCTGCATGGGCGCGGCGTGGCGTTCGCCGAAGGATCGCGATCTCGACAAGGTCGAAGCGATGGTGCGCGAGGTGAAAGCGCTGGGCCTGGAAACCTGCATGACTCTGGGCATGCTCAAGGACACGCAGGCACAGCGCCTCGCCGACGCCGGCCTCGACTACTACAACCACAACCTCGACACCTCGCCCGAGTTCTACGGCAAGATCATCACCACCCGCACCTACGAGGATCGCCTCGACACACTCGCCAATGTGCGCAAGGCCGGCGTGAAAGTCTGTTGCGGCGGCATCGTCGGCATGGGCGAACAGGAGGCCGACCGCGCCGAACTGCTGCGCACGCTGGCCAATCTGGCTGAGCATCCGGAGAGCGTGCCGATCAACAACCTGGTGCAGGTCGCCGGTACGCCGCTGCAGGGTCAGGAAGAACTCAATCCCATCGAATTCGTGCGCAGCATCGCGGTCGCGCGCATCCTCATGCCGAAATCGAAAGTGCGCCTGTCGGCAGGCCGTACCGCGATGAGCGACGAGATGCAGGCGCTGTGTTTTTTCGCCGGCGCCGGCTCGATTTTCTACGGCGACAAGCTGCTGACCACGGAAAACCCACAGAACGCAAAAGATCGTGCGTTGCTCAAGCGTTTGGGTATTGAGACGGAAAGTGCTGTTGCAGGCCATGTTCATCGCCATGAAGATGCCGCTGCCTGCTGCCCGCCGCCGTCTGTGGAAGACACGCGCAGTTTGCAAGCAGCCTGCTGCAACGAGTGATGAAGGCGGTGGCGCGTCTCGCGTCCGAGGTTCCGCAAATCACGCTTGACGAGCGCCTCGCCGCCGAACTCGTGCGTATCCGCGAGGCGCAGCTCTATCGCGTACGCCGGGCCGTCGATGGCGCGCACGGCGTCGACATCACCGTCGACGGCCGGCGTTGCCTGAATTTCTGCAGCAATGATTATCTCGGCCTCGCCTCCGATCCGCGTGTTGCGGAAGCTGCGCGCAAAGCCTTGAGTGCATCGGGCACCGGCAGCGGTGCATCGGCGCTGATCTCCGGCTACAACACCGAGCACCGCGCGCTGGAGGAAGAGCTCGCGGATTTTTTGCAACGGCCGCGCGCATTGCTGTTCTCCTCGGGCTGGGCGGCGAACCTCGGCGTGCTGCGCGCGCTGCTCAAGCGCGGCGACACGCTGATTGCCGATGAACTCAACCACGCCTCGCTGATTGATGGCGGTCGCCTGTCCGGTGCGCACTATGTGCGCGTTGCGCATGGCGCTCTCGATGCTTATGCAAAAGCGCTGCAGCCGCAGCCGCAGGCGCTGGTGGTCACCGACAGCGTGTTCAGCATGGACGGTGATCTTGCGCCGTTGCCTGAGCTTGCCGAATTGTGTGGTGCACATGGGGCATCGCTGATGGTGGACGATGCCCACGGCTTCGGTGTACTGGGCGCGGACGGCAGTGGCGGCGTGCGTGCCGCAGGACTCGGCGTAGCAGAGGTGCCAATCTATGTTGCGACCCTCGGCAAGTCGCTGGGCGCATCCGGGGCGTTCGTTGCAGGTAGTGAAAATCTAATCGAATACCTGATCCAGCGTGCACGCAGCTGGGTGTTCTCGACTGCGCCGCCGCCGGCCATTGCCGCCGCCGCGCGCGCCGCGCTGAAGACCGTGCGGGCTGAACCGCAGCGGCGCGCCGCCGTGTTTGCCAACGTGCGGCAGTTCCGCGCCGGCGCGGCTCAGCTCGGCATCCCGCTGAGCGCATCGACCAGCCCGATCCAGCCGCTGGTGATCGGCGATGAAGCACGCGCGATGAGTTTGTCGAAATTTCTCTACGAGCGCGGCTGCTGGGTCGCCGCGATTCGTCCGCCGACGGTGCCGCGCGGCACTTCGCGTCTGCGCATCACCTTCTCGGCTGCGCATACCTCGGCGCAGATCGAATTTCTGCTGCAAACACTGGCCGACGGGCTGCGCCAGTTGCCGGCGATGTCGCCATGATCGTGCAAGGCATCTCGCTGTTCGGTGCACTGCTGATCCTGCTGGCGTTTGCCCTGCAGCAGCGCGGCACCTGGGCGCCGGATGCCGGCGTCTACCTGTGGTGCAACTTCATCGGCGGCGGCATCTTGGCGACCGTGGCGTGGCTCGGCTCGCAGTGGGGCTTCCTGTTGATGGAGAGCGTGTGGACGCTGGTGAGCCTGTCCAGCCTGCTGCGCCGGAAATCCGCGCCTGCATGAGCGCGCAGACGATTTTCGTCACCGGCACCGATACCGGCGTCGGCAAGACGCATATCTCCTGTGCGCTGCTGCGGCAGTTGCGCGCGCAGAAGCTGAAGGCCTGCGGCTACAAGCCGGTCGCCTCCGGATGTGTCGATACGCCGCAGGGCTTGCGCAACGACGATGCGCTGGCGCTGCAAGAAGCTGCGGCCACGCGCGAGCCTTACGAATACATCAACCCTTACGCGTTTGCGCCCGCCATCGCGCCGCATCTGGCGGCACGCGCAGCCGGCGTGCGGGTGAAAACCACGCAACTCGACGCGGCGCATGCGGAACTGGCCGCGCGTTACGACTGGCTGGTGGTGGAGGGCGCGGGCGGCTGGCTGGTGCCGCTCAACGAGGACCTGACTTTCGCTGGCTGGGTCGCGCAGCGCGGCTGGCCGGTGCTGCTGGTGGTGGGCATGCGCCTGGGCTGCATCAACCATGCACTGTTGTCGGCCGAAGCCATCATGCGCCGCGCGCGGCTGGTGGGTTGGGTCGCCAACGTGTTGCCGCCGCAAATGGCGGAGCTGGGTGACAATATCGAGACGCTCAAGCGGCGCATGCCCGCGCCCCTGCTCGGCGTGATGCCGGTCGGCGCAGATGCGCCGCTGGATTTGCAGACGCTGCTCAGCCGTAGCCGGGAACGCCCAGAAATTCCGGACGCTGAGGAACCCTGATCAGGCGGAATGTGTCGTAGCCCTGGGTATCGAGCACGTCCAGCAGATGCTGGTAGTCGCGATCACCGATGTAAATCTGGCGCGACAATATCCAGGCATCGTCTTTCTGCGGATCACCAACCACAGCATAGCGGTAGTCGGGGTCGACATAGAGAATCAGCAGGTTCTCTGACAGCGGCCAGGTGAACTGCACCGACCAGCGCGCGTTGTTATCCGTGTCATCGACCATTGCCACACCCGCATCGGTCTCCAGCGGGTGATCGAAGTCGTGCTTGCGCGCGGAGTAGACCACGCTGATTTTCCCGTCTTCACGGCGGCTGTATTCAAAGTAGCTGCCGACCATGCCGCGCTCCATCTTGTTGTGCGCGCTGGCGATGATGTACCAGCGGCCCATGTAACGTGTGAGATCGACATGAGCCGCTGGCTGCTGCGGCTGCGCCGCACGCGGGTTGAGATTGGGCACTTGCGCGGCGCAGCCGGCCAGCGTCGGCAGGCACAGCAGCGCCGCTTTCATCAATTGTTCAATCTTTGTTCTGCGTCGCGGCGCCCCAGACTTCACGGACGCGGGCGTCGCGACCGCAGGCATGTCGGTAGTAGGCATAGCGAATCGGATTCTTCTTGTAGTAATCCTGGTGGTAATCTTCGGCCGGCCAGAACGTTGTCGCGGGCAGGATCAGGGTCACAATCGGCCCGTCCAGTTTAGCGGATTTTGTCAGGCGTTCGCGCGAGGCCAGCGCCGCCTGGTGCTGCGCCTCGTCGTGATAGAAGATCGCCGTGCGGTACTGCGGACCACGGTCGCAGAACTGGCCGCCGCCATCCAGCGGATCGACGTGATGCCAGAAATAATCCAGCACCTGGTCGTAGCTGAGCTTGCGCGTGTCGTAGGTCAGTTCCACTGACTCGAAGTGTCCGGTTTCGTGATCGGACACCTGCTCGTAGGTCGGGTGTTGCTCCTTGCCGCCGGTGTAGCCCGCAGTGACCGAGATCACGCCGGGCAATTCCTCGAAGTCCGACTGCATGCACCAGAAGCAGCCGCCGGCGAAGGTCGCGACCGCAGTATTCGGCGCGGCGGTTGGCGACGCGGCAGAGACGGCGGTGCCGAACATCAGCAACAGGCCGGCGAAGAAAATTTTCATGCTCAGCCCCTCAGTGCTGGCAGCGCGTCGGCCTGCGGCACGAAGTGCAGGGCGAGACCATTGTTGCAATAGCGCAGCCCGGTGGGCTGTGGGCCGTCGTCGAAGCGATGACCTTGATGTCCGCCGCAGCGCGCGCAGTGGTACTCGGTGCGGGTCTCGAAAACCAGGCGGTGATCGACGCGCGTGCCGACGGCGTTCGGCAGCACTGTGAAGAAACTCGGCCAGCCGGTGCCGCTGTCGAATTTCATGGCCGACTTGAACAGCGGGTTATAGCAGGCGGCGCAGACGAATGTTCCAGGGCGGTGTTCGTTGTTGAGCGGGCTGCTGCCGGAAGGCTCGGTGTCTTCGTGGAACAGCACACCGTAGGCGGCGGGGCTGACCAGCGTGTTCCAGAACGTCGCCGGTTTTTGCAACGTGCCCCGCGGCGTGCTGTCGCTGTCGTCGGCAAGGGCGAGGCGCGGCAACAGCGGCAAGGCGGCGAACAACTGGATGAAGTTCCTGCGTTTCATGGATGACTCCGGTGTAGGGGCGCAAGGCTTAGACGCAGCGCCTGCCCGGTTTGTTACGCGCGCAGGCGTAATTTCGATGCAAAAAGCTCATTCGCTGTGCCGGGTTTCCTCGCAAAATATGTTATAAAATATCAATAAATTATATAAATATATAATATAATATCACGAATAATTCGTTGTTTACCGACACAGCGGGTACTGCCGCAACGCCGTTGCTTGGTTCTATTGGCGGTGTATCAGCCGGAATATACCCATGCCCGCGAGCATCGCCGCGACGAACAACGCAATCAGCGGCACACCGCTGACCAGTCCGGCGAAGCCGGGGCCGGGGCAGATGCCGACCATGCCCCAGCCGATGCCGAAAATCGCGGCACCGGCGATCAGCCGCCGGTCGATCGCGGTCGTCGTCGGCAGGCGAAAGCGCGATTCCAGCAGCGGCCGACCGCGCCGCAGCACCCAGGGAAACAGCGGCAGGCCGACCAGCACCGCGCCGCCCATGACGAAGGCCAGCGTCGGATCCCAGTGGCCGGCGACATCGAGGAAGCCGATCACCTTGGCAGGATTGATCATGCTGGACATCGCCAGTCCGAAGCCGAACAGGATGCTGCTGGCGAGCACGCCGAGGTAGCGGCTCATGGTGCGACTCCGAGGAGGTGGCGGATGACGAACACGGTGACGCCGGCGCAGAGCATGAAAACCAGCACCGCCGCCAGCGAGCGCGGCGAGCGCCGCGACAGGCCGCAGACGCCGTGGCCGCTGGTGCAGCCGTTGCCGAGCCGCGTGCCGTAGCCGACCAGCAGTCCGCCGAGCAGGGTCAGGCCGACGCCGGCCTGCGGCTGGATTTGCAGTTTGTGTCCGCTGAGCAGCATCCACAGCAGCGCGCCAAGCATCAGGCCGGCGACGAACAGCAGCCGCCACAGGCGCTCGCCGCTAGGCGCGCCGAACAGGCCGCCGCTGATGCCGCTGATGCCGGCGATGCGGCCATTGCTCCACAGCAGCAGCGTCGAGGCCAGGCCGATCAGCACGCCGCCGGCGAGGGCGGGCAGGTAGGGATGCAGGTCGAAATTCATGTGCGGGCTCCGCAGGCGAGATTGGCGGGAATGGCGATGTCCATCAGCCTGGGATCGGGCAGGTGCAGGCTGGCCATCAGCGCGGCGTATTCGTCGGCGGATTTGACCTGCAGCCGCGGATTGTGGCGTCGCTCCTCGCCGATGGAGCTGCGGGTCCAGCCCTTGTAGTCGTGCGCCGGGTAGACCGCGGTGTCGTCAGGCAGCCTGAGCAGGATGTTGAACAGGCTGTCGTACTGCTGGCGCGCGTCGCCGTTCTGGAAATCTGTGCGACCGGTGCCGCGGATCAGCAGGGTGTCACCGGTGAACACGCGTGGTGCGCCGCCAGCTTCGAGCACGAAGCTGTAGGAGTCGTCCGTGTGTCCCGGCGTGTACCGCGCGCGCAGGCGCAGCGCGCCGATGGCGATGACCTCGCCGTCGTGCACGCGCGAACTGGCGCACTCGGTCATGGCCTGTGCGCCGATGCTGGTTTCGCAGCCGGTCTGCGCGCGCAGTGTGCCCAGCGCGGTGATGTGATCGGCGTGGACATGGCTGTCGAGCGCACGCAGCAATCGCAGGTCGAGTTCGCGCAGCAGTTGCAGGTAGGTCGGAACATGCTCAATCACCGGATCGAGCAGCAACGCATGGCCCTGATCGGCCAATAGATAGGTGTAGGTACTGGAAATCGTATCGAACAGTTGTCGGAAAATCATGAGCTGAACCTCCACAGTTGCGCGGCGAGCATGCCGGCGCCGGTCAGCGCCAGCATCAGCGCAAACGTTTGCTGCAAAACCACGCCGGACAATTTTGGCGCGACCAGACGGCCGGCAATCATGCCGATCAGGCCACCACCGGCGAACAGCAGGATGAGGCTATCGGGCCGGTGTCCGCTCAGGATCGCACTGCCGCTGCCCGACACTGCGATGAGCGTGATGACCAGCAGCGAGGTGGCGACGGCGTTCTGGATTGGCAGGCGCGTGGACGCGATCAGGGCCGGTACGATCAGGAAACCACCGCCGACGCCGAAGAAGCCCGACAGCAGGCCGGTGACGGCACCGCTGACCAGCAGCACTACTGCGCAGGGCGTGGTCATGCGCAGTTCGCCGCCGGCCAGTGCACAGACTGCCTGCACATCGATCGGGGTGGCCGAGAGGTTCATGCGCACCGCGCCGGACTCTTCGGGATGAATGCGGATACGGCGCCACATGGTCGCAGCGATGACCAGCGCCAGCAGCGAGAAACCGCTCGTCAACATCCACGGCGGAGCGATCGTGCCGGCATGCACGCCCAGCGGCGCGCTGATGAAGCCGGCAGCGGCGAAGATCAGTCCGGCGCGCCAGACCACCAGCTTCGCGCGCCATGCCAGCAGGGTGCCGAGCGCGGACATCAGGCCGACCGCGACCAGCGAGCCTTGCGCGGCGCTCTGTGGCGTCTGTTGCAGGGCGTAGAGCAGTAGCGGAAACGCGAACAGCGAGCCGCCGCCGCCGGTGAGGCCGAGTGCGAGGCCGACCCCGATGCCGAGAAATGGTGCGAGCGCGCTCATCCGTATTTGACCAGCAGATCGGCGACGCGGCCGACATCACCGGGCGTTTCCAGCGCGGCCTGTTCCAGCGCGCAGCCGAGCATCTGGTAGAAAGTCTTGTCCAGCGCCTTGCGCGCCGCCGCCATCTGTTGCGCGACCGCTTCGCAAGACTCATTCCGGTTGATCATTGCTTGCAGACCGCGGACCTGACCTTCGATACGCTTCAGGCGCGCCTGAATTTCATGCTGGTGCTGTTTGATGGAGGACATGGCGCTTTTCCTTTTAACTATACCCCGTATAGTATGCTAAACGAGTTCATCCAGTCGAGTTCCGACGAGGTGCTTTGCTGGCAGCGGCGACGTGCTCTACAATTGAATGGCTTCGCAGTGCTGACATGGCAGATATCCCGGAAACCAGTCTGGTGATCGGTCCCAATGCTTCGTTGAGCGTCGGGCAGGCTTGGGTTTTCATGGCTGGCATCAGCACTGTGACCTTGACCATCGCGGGTTTTTTCGCATGGCACGGGTTTTGGCCGATACTGGTGTACGCAGGGCTGGAACTGACAGCGCTGGCGCTGGCGATAGTGCATGGCTTGCGCAGCAACCGGTATCGCGAGCGGCTGGTATTTGAGAGTGAAAGGCTGCAGATCGAGTTCGGCCTGGCCGGACACGCGCCGCAAGTCAGGCTGGAAATGTCCCGCGTGTGGACGCAGGCACGGCTGTTGCAGGGCGAGCACCGCAACGATCCGACGCGGCTGATTCTGGCCTGCAGCGGGCAGTCGCTGGAGGTCGGCCGCTGTTTGACGGATGAAGAGCGCGAGCGCTTGTGCGCCCGCATCAAGGAATTGTTGAGGCCCGCCTGGCGTGCGGGCATTGCGGGCGCAGGGCCCGCCGCCAAATTGCCATTGGGAGATTCGTGATGCTGAGGATGAGTGGACTTCGGGGATGGCTGATGCGCTGTTCGGCGCTGCTGGGCGGTCTAGCGGCTACGGTCGCGGCTCACGCGGAAGGTGTGTCATACGCCGGCACCATCTGGAATCTGCCGCAGGGCGTCAGCGGCATCAGCCACGAAGTTTATGATCTGCACATGCGCATGTTCTGGACCTGCTGCGCGATCGGCGTGGTGGTGTTCGGCGTCATGTTCTATTCGATCTTCGCGCATCGCCGTTCCAGGCACCCGAAGCCGGCGGATTTCCATGAATCCACCACCGTCGAAATCATCTGGACCATCATTCCGTTCATCATCCTGATCGTGCTGGTGGTGCCGGCGGCCGGCACGCTGATCAAGATGGAAGATTCGAGCAATGCCGCGATGTCGGTGAAAGTCACCGGCTTCCAGTGGAAGTGGCATTACGAATACATGGGGCAGGGCGTGTCGTTCTACAGCACGCTGGCCGCCGATTCCAACCGTGCGCGTCAGCTCGGTTCGGGAATCGATCCCAACACGGTGCCAAACTACCTGGTGGACGTTGATCATCCGCTGGTACTGCCGGTCGGCGAGAAAATCCGTTTCCTGATTACCGGCAACGACGTGATTCACGCCTGGTGGGTGCCGGACTTCGCGGTCAAGAAGGATGCCATCCCGGGTTATATCAACGAGGCCTGGGTTAATATTGAGGTGCCCGGAACCTATCGCGGCGTCTGCGCCGAGTTGTGCGGACGCGATCACGGCTTCATGCCGATCGTGGTCAAGGCGGTGCCCAAAGCCGAATACGAAGCCTGGCTGAAGCAAGAAAAGGTGGCAGAGGCCGCGGGCAATCCGCAGGCGGATGTGCCGGTGCCGGTGGCCGGAGCGGTCGCAGCGACTGCGGTGGCCGCGGCCAATGCGGTGGTCACGCCGGCTGCCGCCGCACCTGCTGCTGCGCCTGCCGCCGCCGAAAAGGATATGAGCAAGGAAGCGCTGTTGGCTGCCGGTGCCAAGGTTTATGCAGCCAACTGCCAGGCTTGTCATCAGGCCAGCGGTGAAGGTATGCCGCCGAGCTTTCCTGCTCTCAAGGGCAGCAAGATTGCGACCGGTCCGGTGAGCGGGCATATCGACCAGATCCTGCATGGCAAGAATGTGATGCCGCCGTTCCGGCAACTCTCGGATGCGGATATCGCCGCCGTCGCCACCTACGAGCGTAATTCGTGGGGCAACAATGCTGGCATCGTGCAGCCCTCGCAGGTTGCGGCGCTGCGCAAGTAAGTACCGAACAGATTCCAGGAGTTAGTCATGGCGCAAGCACACGATCACACACACGGTTCGGACCACGGGCACGATCACACGGCCCACGGGCATGACGAACATGCGCATCATGGTCCCGGCAAGGGCATCATGCGCTGGATCAGGACGACGAATCACAAAGACCTGGGAACGATGTACCTGTTCTTCTCGTTCACCATGTTCTTCATCGGCGGTTTGATGTCGCTGGTGATCCGCGCCGAACTGTTCCATCCGGGCCTGCAATTCGTTCAGCCGGAATTCTTCAACCAGATGACGACGATGCACGCACTGGTGATGATCTTCGGCGGCATCATGCCCGGCTTCGTCGGCCTGGCGAACTGGATGGTGCCGATGCAGATCGGCTGCTCCGACCTGGCGTTGCCGCGCGTCAACAACTGGGGCTTCTGGCTGCTGCCGTTCGCCTTCACCCTGCTGCTGTCGACGCTGTTCCTGCCCGGCGGCGCGCCGGCCGGCGGCTGGACCATGTATCCGCCGTTGATCCTGCAGACCGGCGAAGCCTTCCCGCTGCTGATTTTCTCGATCCACCTGATGGGTATTTCCTCGATTACCGGCGCGATCAACGTGGTGGTGACAATCCTCAACATGCGCTCACCCGGCATGACCCTGCTGAAAATGCCGATGTTCGTGTGGACCTGGCTGATCACTGCCTACCTGCTGATCGCAGTGATGCCGGTGCTCGCCGGTGCGGTGACGATGCTGCTGACCGACAAGTATTTCGGTACCACCTTCTTCTCCGCAGCTGGCGGCGGCGACCCGGTGATGTACCAGCACATCTTCTGGTTCTTCGGGCATCCCGAGGTTTACATCATGATCCTGCCGGCGTTCGGCATCGTCAGCACAATCATCCCGACCTTCGCGCGCAAGAAACTGTTCGGCTATGACTCGATGGTCTACGCGGTGGCGGCGATCGGATTCCTGTCGTTCATCGTCTGGGCGCATCACATGTTCACCGTCGGCATGCCGGTGTCCGCGGAGCTGTTCTTCATGTTCGCGACCATGCTGATTTCGGTGCCGACTGGTGTGAAGGTATTTAATTGGCTGGCGACGATGTGGCGCGGCTCGATGACCTACGAGACGCCGATGCTGTTC
>JBOICK010000012.1:0-14113 GCA_050739895.1 Stenotrophobium sp. | reverse complement strand
CACCACGGTCGAGCAGATGAAGATGTTCCTCACGCGCATTGGTTTCGGCAGCGTCGCGGTGGTGACGGGCGACGTTACCCAGATCGATCTGCCTCGGCATGAAAAAAGCGGCCTCAAGCAGGCGATGAAGATTCTGGAGAACGTGCCCGGTATCGCGTTCAACCTGTTCCGCAAGGAAGACGTGGTGCGTCATCCGCTGGTGCAGGCGATCGTCCAGGCTTATGAAGAACACGATGAGCAGAGTCAGCCGCATCAATGAACGCCGTTGCCGTCCAGCGTTGCGTGCCTGCGGCGGGTATACCCGCAGCGGCGAGCCTGCGCCTGTGGGCGAAATCGGCAATCCGGAAAAAAGGCGATCTGACCATCCGCATCGTCGATGAGACGGAAAGCGAGGCGCTCAACGGCCGCTACCGCAAAAAGCACAAGCCGACCAATGTACTGTCCTTCGGCTACGGCGAAACGGGTGTGCTGGGCGATCTGGTGATCTGTGCGCCGGTGGTGGCGCGCGAGGCCAGCGAGCAGCACAAGAAACTCCGCGTCCACTGGGCGCACATGGTGGTGCATGGCTGCCTGCATCTGCAGGGACATGACCACGAGAATCAAAAAGCAGCGGAAGCGATGGAAGCGCTGGAAGTCCGCATCATGGAGCAACTGGGATTCAACAATCCCTATCTGGAAACATGAACGACGAGCATAGTAGTCCGCAGGAAAATCCGGCCACCCGCTGGTGGCACCGTCTGGCGCATCGCATGGGCGGCCCGCCGCGCACGCGCGAGGATTTGCTGGAGCTGCTGCAGGAAGCACGCAGCGCCGAGTTGATGGACGCCGACGCGCTGACCATGTTCAAGGGCGTGCTGGAGACTGCGGAAACACAGGTGCGCGACATCATGGTGCCGCGCGCGCAGATGGTGGTGGTCGAGCGCGACTGGGCGTTGACGCAGTTGTTGCAGGTGGTGGTGGAGTCCGGGCACTCGCGCTTTCCGGTGATCGGCGATTCCCGTGACGAGGTGCTGGGCGTGCTGCTGGCCAAGGATCTGCTCAAGTTCACCTCGACCGTGCCCGGCTTCGATGCCGGCACCTTCGACCTCGGCCGCATGCTGCGTTCGGTGGCGTTCATTCCCGAGAGCAAACGCGTCAACGTGCTGCTCAAGGATTTTCGCAAGGGCCGCAACCACATGGCGCTGGTGGTGGACGAATACGGCGGTGTCGCCGGACTGGTGACGATTGAGGACGTGCTCGAGGAGATCGTCGGCGAGATTGACGACGAGTACGACGAGGCCGAAAGCGCCCTGATACTCAAGCAGGACGAGCGCCGCTACCTGGTCAACGGCCTGACGCCGATCGAGGACTTCAACGCCTATTTCGGCACCCAGTTTTCCGACGAGGAATTCGACACCGTTGCAGGAATGGTGATGCACCGTTTCGGCCACATGCCCAAGCGCGGCGAGAGCGTGCGCATCGGCCGTTTCAGCTTCAATGTTCAGCGTGCCGACAGCCGTCGCCTGCACATGCTTCAAGCGACGATTTCGCCGGGTTGAACGGAGTTTCGAGGCCGTCCGCTGTGCTGGATGGAGGTTGCAGGTTTGTTATTAAATAATGTATATTATTAATAACGTATAGTAAATAATAACATCTTGCAGATCATCTTCCCGCGGAGCGGGCGACGCGCATGACCCGATTTCGCATTGCAAAAACTCTCGAAGCCCCGCTCGCCGCGCTGCTCGGCGTGCTGGCCACACTGGCTTTCGCGCCCTACGGCTGCTGGCCGCTGGCACCGCTGGCGCTGGCCGCACTGTTTATGCTCAGCGACGGTGCCGGCACGCGTCGTGCTCTGTGGCTGGGCTGGCTTTTCGGATTCGCGCATTTCGCCAGCGGCGTCTACTGGGTATTCGTCAGCACGCATGTCTACGGCGGTGCCCCGGTGTGGCTGGGCGCGACGCTGGGCGCGGTGCTGTTTGCCTACCTCGCGATATATCCGGCGCTGGTATTGGGCCTGACCGCGCGGCTGCGGCTGCATCGGCGTGTGGCAGGCTGGTGGGCGGTGCCGGCGCTGTGGCTGTTGGCGGAATTGCTGCGCGGCTGGGTCTATTCCGGGTTCCCGTGGCTCAGTCTTGGCGCAGTCGCACTGGATACGCCGCTGCAGAAACTCGCACCGCTGATCGGTGTGCACGGCCTGTCCGCCGTGATCGTGCTGCTGGCCTGGGCGCTGACGCGGCTTCGCGCCGGGCGTCAGCCCGCCGTCGCCATCGCCATGCTGCTGTCGCCGTTGCTGTGTCTGCTGCTGCCGGCGCCGGCGCAATGGACCCAAGCCAGCGGCGCGCCACTGCGCGTCGCAATCATCCAGGGGGATGTTCCGCAGGACCAGAAGTGGCTGCCGGAGATGAAGCTGCCGACACTGGAGCTCTATCGCGACATGACCCTGATTGCCGAAGATGCCGAGCTGATCGTCTGGCCGGAGGCAGCGATGCCCGCAGTTTATGACGAGATCAGGCAGTCGTATCTCGACCCGCTGTCGGAGCAGCTGCGCGCGCACGGCAGCAGCCTGTTGGCCGGCATGTTGACCTCGGCGGACGACGACAGGATTTTTTACAACAGCGTGCTCGCTCTCGGCGCCAGCAGCGGCCGCTACGACAAGCGCCATCTGGTGCCGTTCGGCGAATATTTTCCGATCCCGGATTGGCTGCGCCCGATGATGGATGTCCTCGGGCTGCCGTATTCCGGTCTGGCCTTCGGTGCGGCGCAACAGCCGCCGATCAGCGTGGACGGACGGCGCGTCGGCATTGCGATCTGTTTCGAAGATGTGTTTCCTGACGAGTACCGCCGCACTGCCGCGCAATCCGCGCTGATGGTCAATGTCACCAACGACGCCTGGTTCGGGCATTCCAACGCGGCGGCGCAGCACCTGGATATCGCGCGCATGCGTGCGCTGGAAACCGGCCGCGAGACTCTGCGCGCCTCGAATACCGGTGTCTCCGCGATCATCGGCCCGGATGGCAGCCTGCAGGCGCAGGCCGGATTCTTCACCCGGAAAATCCTGCGCGGCAGCGTGCAGCCACGCAGCGGCGAGACGCCCTACGTGCGCTGGGGCGACACGCCGCTGTGGTGGATTTCGGCGTTGCTGATCCTGCTGGCGATCATCTTGTAGGCGTTTAAACCGCTCAGAGGCGCTGATCCTTTACAGGATCGGCGTGGTGATATGCAGCGGGTTCTCGCTGCCCTTGGGCAATTGCGGCGTTTGCAGCGGCGGCTCTACCAGTACTGGTTTGGCCCTGGCCGGCGCGCCGTTGGTGATCCAGGTCAGCATGTCGTTGTAGGTGCGCACGTTGCCGACATAGGTCACGGTCTCGTAGCCACGCGCATAGCCGTGTCGCGTGCGGCTGTACCAGCGCGCCTGGGTCAGCAGCGGCAGGCTGTTGCGCACATCCAGCCAGTGGTTCGGATTGCCGCCGGTTTCGCGCGTCAGCGCGCGCGCATCGAGCAGGTGGCCGAGTCCGATGTTGTATGCGGCCAACGTCATCCAGGTGCGGTCGGGGTCCTTGATCGATTCCGGCATCTGCGCCAGCAACTGCGAGTAATACTGCGCGCCGCCGAAAATGCTCTGGGTCGGATCTTCGCGGTCGCCGACATCGAGGAAATTCGCGGTATCCAGCGTCAGCATCATCAGGCCACGCACGCCGGTCGGGCTGACCGCGTCCGGATCCCACTGCGATTCCTGATAGCCCATCGCCGCCAGCAGATGCCAGTCGATGCCGTACTTGGCCGCCGCAGCCTGGAACGCCGCGCGGTATTTCGGCAGGCGCGTCTGCACCTGCGATGCCAGCGTCACCGCGCCGAGGAAGTTGATGTGCTCGACATGGCCGAAATAGCGGTCGCGCAGCCGCGCCAGGGTCTTGCCGCTGATGCTGGCGATGTAGGATTCGGCGGCGTCGTAGAGACTGTCGTCGCCATCGCGGTGAAACGCCCAGGCCAGATCCTGCTTGTCCGCCAGATCGAAGGCGACGCGCAGGCGCGGGTAATAGCGCTGGTTGATGGCGATGATGTCGGAATTGGCGATGGTGTATTGCAGTTGGCCGTTTGCAACTTCGTAGAGCAGTTGTTCGGTCTCCTGATTGTCGGTTTCGTCCCAGATCAGGTTCGGGTACTGCTTCCGGAGCGACGCCAGGCGCTCGGCATGCACGCTGCCGCCGACCACCGTGAGTTTTCCGTGCAGATCCTCCAGGCTGGTCGGGCGCGGCTGCCCCATCCGGTAAACCAGCTGCGGGATCACGGTCAGCAGCGGCTGTGCGAAACGAACGCGCTGCATGCGCGCCGGACTGATCGCCAGGCCAGCCGCGGCCATCTGCACGCTGCCCTGTTCGACCATCTGCAGGGCCTCCTGCTGATTCTGGGCCACGACCATTTCCAGTTTCACGCCGAGCTGGTCGGCGAGACCCTTGGCCAGGTCATAGTCATAACCCAGTGCGCCCTTGGCGCCGAAGTAATACGTGGTCGGGCTGTTGATGGTGGCGACCCTGAGCACGCCCACCGCCTTGATCCGTGACAGGGCGCTCTTGTGCGGCGAGCAGGTTGACAGCACTGCCAGCAGCAGTGTCGCCAGCAACATGCCCGTCAGCCGCGCCAAACCCGGCCTGGGCGACGCCAGCGATGCCGGCACAGGTTTTCCAGCCATTCTCATCTGCAATCCGCCCCTGCCAAGCTTATCTTCGGAAACTAACACAAGACCGCGCCGACGAGGATATTGAGGCGTCCGGGTCTTGCGCCTGCTAAAATCCGCGCCTCGCGGAGAGGTGGCAGAGTGGTTGAATGTACCTGACTCGAAATCAGGCGTGCGTTTATAGCGCACCGGGGGTTCGAATCCCCCCCTCTCCGCCATCCTGCACCATGCTGGATTAAGACCGGACAGGTGGGTGATGCCAGAAACATACGCCATGATGGGTGCGTCGCGCAGGGGACCGGGGATTGCACTGGTGATCCTGTTCTGGGCGCTGGTGACGGTGCTGTGGTTCGGCTCGCTGACCGCGCGCGACCTCGCCGGCACCGACGAGGGCCGCTACTCCGAAATCGCGCGCGAAATGGCGTTGACCGGCGATTACGTCACGCCGCGTCTGGATGGCCTCAAGTATTTCGAAAAGCCGGCGTTGCAGTACTGGCTGACCGCGCTGTCGTTCAAGGCTTTCGGCCAATCCGAGTTCGTTGCGCGTCTGTGGCCGGGGTTGTTCGGTTTTCTCACGGTGCTGCTGGTGGGATTCACTGCGCGGCGCCTGTGGGGCGGCGAGGTTGGGCGCTATGCCGCCTTGACTACGGTCAGCATGGTCTGGATGCAGGGCGTTAGCCACGTCATTACGGTGGACATGGCGGTGAGTTTCTTTCTGACCGTGGCCTTGTGCGGCTTTTTGCTGGCGCAGGACGACCGCACGCCGGAATCGGAGCGACGGCCGTGGATGCTGCTGGTATGGGCAGCGATGGCGGCGGCAACGCTGAGCAAGGGCCTGATCGGCATCGTCATTCCCGGCGCGGCACTGGTGTTCTACAGCCTCTGTTACCGTGACTTTAAACCGTGGACGCGGATGCAGTGGATCTGGGGCCCCGTGGTGTTGCTGGCGCTGGGTGCGCCGTGGTTCGTGCTGGCGTCGCTGCATAACGCGGAATTCGCACATTTCTTTTTTATCCACGAACACTTCGAGCGCTTCGCCACCAACGAGGCGCATCGACCGGGTGGCTGGTATTACTTCATTCCGATTCTGGTCGGCGGCTTGCTGCCGTGGACCACGCTGCTGCCCTCGCTGACGCGCTATGCCGCCGCGCCGGAGGCGGGTGCGCGATTCCAGGCCAATCGCCTGTTACTGGTGTGGTGCGTTTTCATTTTCGTGTTCTTCAGCCTGTCGGGGTCCAAGCTGCCGGGTTATATCCTGCCGATGTTCCCGGCGCTGGGCTTGCTGCTGGGGCGAATGTTGGCGCGCGCGCCGGACAACATCCTGCGCCGTCATGCCTGGATCATCGCCGCACTGTTCACCGCGGGTGCGGTCTACGCGCCGTTTTTCGGGCGCACCGGCAGCGAGCGCACGCCGGTCGAGTACAACCACGCGGCTTCGCAGTGGGTGCTGGTGGCGGCATTGTCGGTGGTGCTGCTGTCTATCATCGCCGCACGAATGGCAACCCGCTCGCGTAAACAGGCTTCGGTGATGTGGCTGAGTCTGGCCGGTGCGGTTTTCGCCGCGCTGGCGATGTTTGGTTACCAGGTCTATTCGCCGGTGGTTTCTGCCAAAAATGCGGCACTGGCGATGCAGCCGTATCTCAGGCCCGATGTGCCGGTGTTCTCAGTGTCGCAGTACGACCAGACCCTGCCGTTCTACCTCAAGCGCACGGTGACGCTGGTGAATTACGTCGATGAATTCCACCTTGGCGAAACCGTCGAGCCGAATCTGTGGATACCGACTCTGAATGAGTTCGCCCGGCACTGGCGCGCAGCGCCGGAAGCGCTGGCGCTGACCGGCCAGGATACCTATGAGCAACTGGCTAAAATGGGATTGACCATGACCATCATCTACCGCGACCCGCGACGCATCGTGATCAAAAAGCCATGAAGCCACTGGTCTTCGCCCTGGTCATTTTTGGCGTGATGCTCAATGCCGCCGCGCAACTGCTGCTCAAGGCCGGCACCCGTGCCATCGGCCAGTTCGATTTCAGCGTTGCCAACATCTGGCCGGTGGGCTGGTCGCTGGCGACCAATCCCTACATCTTCGGCGGTCTCAGCTGCTATGTGATCAGCGTGGTGGTATGGATCCTGGCGCTGTCGCGTGTCGAGGTGAGCATTGCCTATCCGATGTTGTCGCTGGGCTATGTCGTCAACGCCTTCTTCGCGTGGTGGTTGTTCGGCGAGGCGGTGACGCCGATGCGCCTGATCGGCATGGGCATCATCATCATTGGCGTCTATCTGGTGGCCAAGAGTTGATATGAATTTCCTTCCGTTTACACGTCCTTCGATCGACGAGGAAACCATCGCTGCTGTGGCGGATGTGCTGCGCTCCGGCTGGATCACCAGCGGACCGAAGGTCAAGGAACTCGAAGCCGCCTTGTCGGCGCGCTACAACGGCCGGCCGGTGCGCGTGGTGAACTCCGCGACCGCGGCGCTGGAGATCGCGCTGCGCCTGTGCGGTATCGGCAAGGGCGACGAGGTCATCACCACGCCGATGTCCTGGGTGGCGACCGCCAATGTCGTACTGACCGTCGGCGCCAAGCCGGTATTCGTCGACGCCGATCCGGTGACGCGCAATATCGATCTGAACTTGCTCGAAGCCGCAATTACGCCGCACACCAAGGCGATCATTCCGGTAGACCTCGCCGGTCTGCCGGTGGACCGCGACCGCCTTTACGACATTGCCCGCCGCCACAAGCTGCGCGTGATCGAGGATGCCGCACAGTCGATGGGCGCCAACTGGAAAGGCCGTGAGATCGGCGGCGAGGGCGACCTGGTGTCGTTCAGTTTTCATGCCAACAAGAACATCACCACCACCGAAGGCGGTTGCCTTGTGATGAACGATGCGGATGAAGCCCGGCTGTTTGAAAAGCTGCGGTTGCAGGGTGTGACCCGCTTTGCCGACGGCGGCATGGATGTGGATGTGCTCGGCGGCAAGTCCAACCTCACCGATGTCGCGGCTGTCATCGGTGTGCACCAACTGCGCAAGCTCGACGCGTTCAATACCAGGCGCCGTGAACTGGCGCGCGAATATTTCCGTCGTTTTGACCGTGATCTTGGCTGTGTGTTGCCGCCGGAAGATTTCAGCCAGAGCAATTGGCACATGTTCCAGCCACTGTTGCCGATGGACAAGCTGAAAATCACACGCGGCGTATTCATCGACAGGATGAAAGCGCTGGGCATTGGCGTGGGCGTGCATTATCCGGCCATGCACCTGTTCAGCCTGTATCGTGCGATGGGCTGCCGCGAGGGCCGGTTCCCTCATGCGGAGCATATCGGCCGCAGCACGGTGACCTTGCCGCTGTTTCCCGCCATGAGTGTTGAAGACGTGCAGCGTGTCTGCGACGCAGTTTCCTCGGTATTGCGAGCCGCATCATGACCGACATGACCCCAGAACTCAGCGTCATCATTCCCGTCTACAACGAGGAGGCCGTGCTGGAGGCGCTGTTCGCGCGGCTCTACCCATCGCTGGATGCGCTGAAGATCAGTTATGAAGTGATCTTCGTCAATGACGGTTCGCGCGATCGCAGCGCCGGTATATTGACCGCGCAGTACGAAAAGCGCCCGGACGTGACGCGGGTGATCCTGTTCAATGGTAACTTTGGCCAGCACCGCGCAATCCTCGCCGGCTTCGAGTACGCGCGCGGTGCTCGCGTGGTGACGCTGGACGCCGATCTGCAAAATCCGCCGGAGGAGATCGGCAAGCTGCTGGCGAAGATGGACGAGGGCTACGACTACGTCGGCTCGATTCGCGAGAAGCGCAACGACTCGATCTGGCGTCATTTTGCCTCGCGCATCATCAATCTGATCCGCGACAAGATCACCAATATCCGCATCACCGACCACGGCTGCATGATGCGTGCCTACGACCGCCGCATCATCCAGACCATCAACCAGTGCCAGGAAATGAACACGTTCATACCGGCGCTGGCCTACTCGTTTTCTCAGCATCCGGTCGAGGTAACGATCAAGCACGAAGAGCGCTTCGCCGGCGAGTCCAAGTATTCGTTCTACAAGCTGATCCGTCTCAATTTCGACCTGATGACCGGATTCTCCCTGGTGCCGCTGCAATTTTTCTCCATGGCCGGCATGATCATTTCGCCTTTATCCGGCCTGCTGGTGCTGTACATGCTGGGGCGTCGCATCATCATCGGGCCGGAAGTGGATGGCGTATTTACCTTGTTCGCGATTGTCTTCTTCATGCTCGGCATCGCCCTGTTCGGCATCGGCATGCTCGGTGAGTACATCGGCCGCATCTACCAGGAAGTGCGACAGCGGCCACGCTATCTGATTGCCGCCGTGCTGGAAAAGAAGGACGCCTGAGCCGTGTCTTCCGCCGTCGTCTTCGCTTATCACAACGTCGGCGTGCGTTGCCTGTCCGTATTGCTGGCGCAGGGCGTGGAGGTGAAGCTGGTGGTGACTCACGAGGATGCGCCGGGCGAAAACATCTGGTTCGGCAGCGTCAAGGCTCTGGCGCAGGCGCACGGTATTCCCGTCGTCACGCCGGCGAATCCGCACGATGAGGCAACTCTGGCGCTGCTGACGGCGGCGGCGCCGGATTTCCTGTTCTCGTTTTACTACCGCAACATGCTCAAGCCGGTGATCCTGAACCTGCCGAAACGCGGTTGCTACAACATGCACGGTTCACTGCTGCCGAAATATCGCGGCCGCGTGCCGATCAACTGGGCGGTGATTCACGGCGAGACCGAGTCCGGCGCAACGTTGCACCAGATGGTGGAAAAACCGGACGCCGGCGCCATCGTTGACCAGATGGCGGTGCCGATTTTGCCTGACGATACCGCCGAAGAGGTCTTCGGCAAGGTGCTGGTCGCCGCCGAGATCGTGCTGAACCGCTGCCTGCCGGCGCTGGTTGCGGGTACCGCGAAGCTCACGGCTATGGATTTGTCCAAGGGTGCGTATTTTGGCGGGCGCAAGGCAGAGGACGGGCGCATCGACTGGTCGCAATCCGCCGCCGCCATCCACAATCTGGTGCGTGCGGTCACGCATCCGTATCCGGGCGCATTCTCCGATCTGATGCAGGGCAGGCTGGTGATATGGCGTACGCTGGCGGCTCACGCCAGTTCAGCAGGAGCGCCCGCGCTGTTTGTGGAGCACGGCCAATTGCTGGTGCGCTGCGGCGATGGCCGCTGCCTGCGACTGCTGTCCGCGGAACTGGACGGCGTTGTGCTGGATGCCGCTCAATTTGAGGTACGCTTTGGCAGTGGAATGCTGCCACTGTCGGGCTGACTCCTTTATCTACCGTTACCGGGTCCTATCATGAAAAAAATTCTCATCCTCGGCGTCAACGGCTTCATCGGTCACCATCTGTCCAAGCGCATCCTGGAGACCACAGACTGGCATGTATATGGCATGGACATGTCCACCGATCGCATCTCGGATCTGCTGGGCAAGCCGAATTTCCACTTCTTCGAGGGCGACATCACCATCAACAAGGAGTGGATCGAGTACCACGTGCGCAAATGCGACGTGGTGCTGCCGCTAGTGGCGATCGCGACGCCGGCGACCTATGTGCAGCAGCCACTGCGCGTATTCGAACTCGACTTCGAGGCCAATCTGCCGATCGTGCGCCAGTGCGTGAAGTACAAGAAGCGCATCCTGTTCCCCTCGACTTCCGAGGTCTACGGCATGTGCAAGGACGACGAGTTCGATCCGGACGCGTCCGACATGGTCTATGGCCCGATCAACAAGCCGCGCTGGATTTACGCCTGCTCCAAGCAGCTGATGGATCGCGTGATTCACGGCTACGGCATGAGCGAAGGACTCAATTACACCTTGTTCCGCCCGTTCAACTGGATCGGCGCCGGACTCGACAACATCAATACCGCGAAGGAAGGCAGCTCACGCGTCATCACCCAGTTCCTCGGCCATATCGTGCGCGGCGAGCCGATCAAGCTGGTCGACGGTGGCAGCCAGAAGCGCGCTTTCACTTATATTGGTGACGGCATCGACGCGATGATGAAGATCATCGAGAACAAGGACGACAAGGCACGAGGCCAGATCTACAACATCGGCAATCCGAAAAATAATTATTCCGTGCGTGAACTGGCCGAGATGATGCTCAAGCTCGCCGGCGAGTATCCCGAGTACCGTGATACTGCCGCCAAGGTGAAGCTGATCGAGACCACCTCCGGGGAGTATTACGGCAAGGGTTATCAGGACGTGCAGAATCGTGTGCCCAAGATCGACAACACCATGAAGGACTTGGACTGGAAGCCAGAGACCAATATGGCGGACTCGCTGCGCCAGATTTTCGATGCCTATCGTGGCCAGGTTGCGGAAGCGCGCGGCTTGTTTGACTGAACAAGAAATTGGGGTCAGAACCCAATTAACTGAAGCAGATCGAGAATATCTGTACTTAGTCGTGGTTAATTGGGTTCTGACCCCAAAATTTTTGAACCCAATTTCCCAGTGAACTATGCAACTCGCTTTAAAGATTGACGTTGATACCTACCGTGGCACGCGCGAAGGTGTGATGCCGCTGGTGGATTTGCTCAAGCGCCATAACGCAGGCGCGACCTTCCTGTTCAGCCTCGGTCCGGATCACACTGGCCGCGCGATCAAGCGCGCGTTCCGCCCGGGCTTCATGAAGAAAGTCTCACGCACTTCGGTGGTGGAACATTACGGCGTCAAGACGCTGCTCTACGGCACGGTGCTGCCGGGGCCGGATATTGCACGCAGATGCGCCGAACTGATGCGCAGTGTGCGCGACGCCGGATTCGAGGTCGGTATCCACACCTACGATCATGTGAAATGGCAGGACGGCGTGGCGGCTGCAAATCCCGAGTGGACGCGCAGGCAGATGATGCTGGCGGTGGAATCCTTCCGCTCGGTGTTCGGTACTGCACCCACAACGCATGGCGCAGCAGGTTGGCAGATGAACGATGCTGCCTACGCCTGCGAACAGGAATTCGGACTCACCTATTGCTCAGACGGGCGCGGCACGCATCCGTTCATGCCGGTCGCTGGCGGGCAGCGCATCAACGTGCCGCAGTTGCCGACAACGCTGCCGACGCTGGATGAGCTGATTGGTGTCGACGACATCACACCGGACAACGTGCACGAGCACATGCTCAAGCTCACCGCCGACGCGCCTGCACATGGCCATGTCTACACGCTGCATGCGGAACTCGAAGGCATGAAGTGGATGCCGGCGTTTGAGCGCATGCTCGCCGGCTGGCGCGCGCAGGGCTACGAACTGGTCTCGACCGCGCAGATGTTTGGCGCGCTGGATGCAGCGGCGCTGCCGCTGCATGAAGTTCATATGGACAGCATTCCCGGGCGCTCTGGCGTGCTTGCGGTGCAGGGTCCGGTGGTCACGTCGTGAGCGCGAAGCCGCGCGTTTATCGCATCAGCTTCAGATGCCAGGATCAGGTTTACGAAATCTATGCGCGCCATGTCAGTCACGGCGGCATGATGGGATTCATCGAAGTCGAGAAACTGGTGTTTGGCGAAAAATCCGCGGTGGTGCTGGATCCGTCCGAGGAAAAGCTCAAGAACGAGTTCGCCAACGTCGAACGCTTCTACGTGCCCTTGCACTCAGTAATCCGCATCGACGAAGTCAGCAAGCCCGGTAGTCCTCGCATTCATGCCGCGAGTGGCAGCGATTCCAAGGTCACACCGTTTCCCGGCTACACCTTTGGCGGTGACAAGAAATGATGCGCTTTGCCAGCCTCGGCAGCGGCAGCAAGGGCAACGCCACATTGGTTGAATTCCGCAGCACGCGCCTGCTGGTGGATTGCGGCTTCCTGTTGCGCGAAGTCGAGGCACGGCTGGCGCGGTTGAACGTGGAGCCGCAGACACTGAACGGTATCCTCGTCACCCACGAGCATAACGACCATCTCGGCGGCGTCGCGCGGCTGGCGCGCAAGTACAACATCCCGGTGTGGATGACCGCCGGCACTTTCGCTTCGTGGAACGATCCGCGCGTGCCGCAGTTGCAGCGCTTCAGCCCGCACGAAGCGTTCGAGGCCGGCGAGATCATGGTGCAGCCATTCCCGGTGCCGCACGATGCGCGCGAGCCGGCGCACTACGTGCTCAACGGCGGCGGCCGACGCCTCGGCGTGCTGTCGGATGCCGGCTCGGTGACGCCGTTCATGCGCGAGTGCCTGAGCGGCTGCGACGCGCTGATGCTGGAGTTCAACCACGATGTGCAGATGTTGTGGGACGGGCCGTATCCGCCCAAGCTGCGCGATCGCGTCGGTGGTCATCTCGGCCACCTGTCGAATGCGCAGTCGGCGACGCTGCTGACGCAGATCGACCACTCGCGCCTGCAACATCTGGTGCTCACGCATATCTCCGAGAAGAACAATACCCCCGAGCTGGCGCTGGCCGCTGCAGCCGAGGTGATGGGCACGCCGCCGTGGATGGTTTGTGCGCACCAGAAAACCGGACTGGATTGGCGCGAGATTGCCTAGCGCGTTGGTCTGGCTCTGGACGAGGGCACAGAATCGTCTGAGCTGGCTTTTGGCGGGCACCCGCTCTCAGTGGTTTGCTGGAGCAGAATGTTATTAATTATTGAATAAATATATTAATTTATAATAATAAATAATATTCTCCAAGCGGAAATATGCCAGAGCGGGTGGCCGAAAAGCCGCGCAAAAAATGAGAAAATAGACCCGCTTTCCGCCCGTGTCTGACGGGCGCCGACCCTGAAGGATCGCAATGTCCCTGTCTGTGCTGCCTGGTGCCGAGTGTCTGTCGGCGTTTCGCATTGCCCGCTTGACCGGGCACTTAAAGCCGTTCGCGCCAGGACTGACCAGCATCGTCGCTGTCGAACTCTTCCTGGTCGATGCGCAGGGCGTTGCCGAAAGCAACCTGCGCCGCTTGCTCGGTGAGGGTCCTGCGGCGCTGCCGTCAGCGGACCTCAGGTTGTTTGTGGTGCCGCGCGTCGGCACCACCTCGCCCTGGTGCAGCAAGGCCACCGACATCGCAAAAGTTTGCGGGCTGCACGGCGTCAATCGCATCGAGCGTGGCCGCGCGTATCTGTTCAGCGGCATCAAATCGCTGCCCGCCGCCGCATATGCAGAGTTACACGACCCGATGATGGAATCGGTGCTCGCCGACGAATCCACGCTGCGTCACGTGTTCGATGTGCAGCCACGCCGTACCCTGCGTACTGTCGATGTACTCGCCGGGGGTAAGGGAGCACTCGAAGCGGCCAACAAAGATTGGGGTTTGGCGTTGTCCGCCGACGAGATGGCTTATCTCGTCGAGCACTACACGCGCAGCGGCAAGAATCCGACCGACGCCGAGCTGATGATGTTCGCGCAGGTCAACAGCGAACATTGCCGCCACAAGATTTTCAACGCCGAGTTCACCGTCGATGGCGCGGTGCAGCCGCTGTCGCTGTTCCAGATGATCAAGGAGTCGTACAAGGCGAGCCCCGGAGGCGTGCTG
>JBOICK010000011.1:0-15747 GCA_050739895.1 Stenotrophobium sp. | reverse complement strand
GAGATGCGCCGTGACTTTCTGGCCGGCGACCACGCGGTTGATGAAATTTTCGTTGACGTCGACTTCGATTTCCAGCGAATCCATATCGACCAGCGTGCCGATGCCGGTGCGGGTGCCGGCACCGCCGGCCGACAGCGGCGAGATCATCTCGCCCTGCTGCGCGTTCTTCACCGTGATGATGCCATCGAACGGCGCGCGCACTACGGTGTCGGTGAGCTGCTGCTGATAAACCGCGATGTTGCGATCGGCGACGATGACGTTGTCGCGCGCCGCGGAGAGCTGCGCCGCCAGTGAATCGTTGTTGGCCTGCGCGGTGTCCAGCGCCGATTGTGCGATCAGCTTTTTCGCCGCCAGCTCGCGGGTGCGGACCAGCGTGCGCTGCGCGTCCTTCAGTTCGGCCTGCACTTGCGCGAGACTGGCATACGCCGCCTGCAACTGCGCCTGCGCCAGCCGCAGCGCCGCCAGCGCGTTGCTGTCATCCAGCCGCGCCAGCACGTCGCCTTTCTTCACATGCTGGCCTTCTTCAATCAGCAGCTGCTGCACGCGGCCGGTGACTTTCGACGACACCGTTGCCTGGCGCCGTGCGACGACATAGCCGGTGGCGTCCAGCACCGAGGCATCGGCGGCGCCGGCGGTCAGCGTGTGCGCGGTGGCGAGCTTGACCGGCGGTAGCGGCGCTGGCCGCAGAAAGACATAGGCGGTTGCCGCGACAGCCAGCAGCACGACCGCTGCCAGCAGCCACGGCCAGCGCGGCGTGCGTGCCGCCGGAGTGGCGCCGCGGTTGATCTTGAGCTGGCCGAGCAGGTCAGACTTGTCGTTCATCGGATGAGGCCATCGGACCATATAAAGGGTGCCGATTGATGCCATAACCGGCAGCCGCCCGCAAGCCGCGTTGCTTTGCGGCAGTGGCTTGTCCAAACTGCGCGCTGCTGCGCAAGGCGGGAGCCGCAATGATCAAGGGATTTGTCAAGCTGGTGCTGTTGTTGGTGGTGGCGTTCATCGTTTTCTATAACCTGTTTCCGGAGAAAGTGGCGGAAATGGGCCTGGACAGCGAACGCGGGCGCGCCAAGCTGGTATTGCACGAAACCGTGATCGCCGGATTCCACATCGTCTATCTCGACGGCGGCAGAGGCGAACCGCTGCTGCTGATTCACGGCATCGGCGCCGACAAGGACAACTGGACCCGCGCCGCGCGCTGGCTGACACCGCATTTCCGCGTGATCGCGCTGGACCTGCCGGGCTTTGGCGACAGCAGCAAGCCGGCAAACGCGCACTATCGCATCGAGGATCAGGTCGAGAATGTGCATGCCTTCGTACAGAAACTGGGCCTGCATGATCTCAGCCTGGGCGGCAGTTCGATGGGCGGCGACATCGCGGCGAGCTATGCGGCGCGCTATCCGGGCACAGTCAAGACCTTGTGGTTGCTCGATCCGGGCGGCGTCTCCACCGCACCGCCGAGCGAGATGATGCAGCGCATCGCCAAGGGCGAGCGCGTGCCGATCTTCGCTTCGACGCCGGAGGAATTCGACCAGGTGCTGGATTTCGTCTTCACCAAAAGACCGTTCATTCCCGGCGCAATCAAGGACGAGCTGGCACGCCGCGCCGTCGCCAACTATGCGCTGGATCTGAAAATCCTCAAGCAGATCGCAACCTCGCCGCCGCTGGAGAAAGTGCTGGCGAATGACGCGGTCAAGGTGCCGACGCGCATCGTCTGGGGCGAGCAGGATCGCGTGCTGAACCCGGCCAGTGCGAAAATCCTCGCAGCGCTGCTGCCCGATTCCAGCGTGCTGATGGTGCCGGGTGTGGGCCATCTGCCGATGCTGGAGCAACCCAAGGCGGTGGCGCTGGATTACCTGGCGTGGCGCGAGTCGCTGTACCAGCAGCCGTCCGCGGCGGCGCACTGACCCCCGCGGACACGACGCCGTATTGATCAGGCGGCGACGCGCGCAGCCGCAGGCGACTGGTTGAGATACGCCAGCGCCTGCTCGGTCGAGGCTTCCTTGAGCGGGTCGTACCAGGGGCTGAAGAACGGCAGTTGCTGCAGGAAGATCAGCCAGAACGGATTGGGCAATTGGCGAGTCCTGCTTACGCGCAACCATTCCAGCCAGATCCACGGTTTCCACAACGCGGGCTTCTTGTCGGCGTAGCGCGAATCCTGCCCCATGATGTGCGCGGCGCCGTCTACCCACAGTCCGAAAACTGCCGGCGTGGCGATGCACGCCAGGTAGTAGCGCGACAGATAGCCGCCGCCGAGGTGCTGGTAAAGGTCGAACGCGACGCTGCGGTGCTCGACTTCCTCGGCGCCGTGCCAGCGCAGCAGGTCGAGCAGTACCGGGTCGGCGCCGACCTCGTCCCAAGCCCTGTTTTCCAGCACGTACTTGCCGAGCACGCAGGTCATGTGCTCAATCGCGGCGATGATGCCGAGGCGGAACACCAGCCAGCGCTTTTCCATGAACTTGGGCAATTTGCGGCCGAGGGGTTCGTCGGCCAGCGCGGTCTCGAACAGCCATTCCATGATGCGGGTATTGCGCTCGGTGCTGATGCCGCGCTGCTTGAGGTAGCCTTCGATGGCGCCGGCATGGGCGCGTGCGTGCATCGCTTCCTGGCGCATGAACATCTGCATGTCCTCGCGCAGCTTGTCATCGGTGACGTAGGGCAGCGCCTTGTTGTAGAGCCGGCAGAACCAGAATTCCCCGGCCGGCAAAATCGTGTTGATCTCGTTGATGAAATGGCTGGCGAAAGGATGCCCTGGAATCCAGTCGAGCTGAGTCTCCGACCAGTCGAACTGCACCTTGCGCGGAATCAGTTTGCCTTGGGTCTTCGAGACCGGCTTGGCGGCGGGTTTGGCAAGCTTGCCGAGATTTGCGGTGATGGGCGTGACTTTCATGTGCGCCTCCTGTGAATTGGATGCTGTTGAGATTCTAAGGAGCCAGATCGACGCGAGCCATGCGGCGCGCGAGGCTGGGCAGGAAGCGCGAAATCAGGCGCATGCCATGTGCCTCCGCGCCGACCGGCACTTCCGGTGTGTCGTGTTCCACCGCATCGAGAATCGCCTTGGCGATGGTTTCCGGCTTGAGATTGCGGCGCTTGTAGAGGCTCGTGACCTTGTCGCGGCGTCGTGCCTGTTCTTCTTCGCTGAGGCCGACGAATTTCGCGCTCTGCGTGATGCCGGTGGCAGAGAATCCGGGGCAGATGGTCGAGACGCGGATGTTCTTCTCGGCCAGTTCGCCGCGGATGCAGTCGCTCAGCATCTTCACTGCCGCCTTGGTCGTCGCATAGGCTGCCAAGGACCGCGACGGCGCGAATGCTGCGGCGGAGGCGACGTTGACGATATGGCCGCGTTTGCCCGCCGCCACCATCTGCTTGCCGAACAGGCGCGAGCCATGAATCACGCCCCACAGGTTGACGCTGAGCACCCGCTCCCAGTCGCTGACGCTGGTATCGAGGAAACTGCCGGAGACCGCGATGCCGGCGTTGTTGACCACCACGTCCGGTGCGCCGAGTTCCTTCTCGACCCAGCCGGCCAGTGCTTCCATCTGCTCGACACTGCCGACATCCGCCTGTTTCGCCCAGGCCTGTGCGCCCAACAGGCGCGCCAGTTCGGCACTGCGCTCGGCGGCTTCCAGATTGATGTCCACCGCCACCACGTCAGCGCCCTGTTCGGCGAACAGCAGCGCGGTTTCGCGGCCAAAACCGGAGCCCGCGCCGGTGACAACCACCAGCTTGCCGCTGTGCTTTTTCCCGGCCCGGTCTACGCGTACCCGGGCGCGGAGCAGCGCGGGGGATTCTTCACCGCTGGAAACGAAATCAATGAACTCCGCGGCCCAGCCCGCGACCAGTTGCGGATGGCTGACCTGGATCCAGTGGCCGGCATCGGCATCGCGCCGCCACAGTTTCGACGCCCACTGCGGCAGGTCGTCCCAGATTTCCGGCACCATGAAGTGATCACGGCGCGGAAAGATCAGCTGCACCGGAATGTCGGTGCGGCGTACCTGTGGCTTGAATACGTGATGGGCGACGTTGGCGCGGTAGAGGTTCACGCCCTTGCTGCCGTCTTCGGCCTGGCTGTCGCTGGCCTCCGCCTTGACGCCTTCGAATTTCTCCAGGACCGTCGGCCACAATTTATCGAGACCCAGCTTCCACATCGACGGCGCCAGCATCGGCAAATGGAACACGCCGATATACCAGGAATGCGCAGCCTGTCGCGCGACCTGTGCCAGCTTCTCCGGCGAACCGCTCTTGAGTCGCTGCATCAGCCAATAGCCGGCGTGATCGAGGCTGGGGCCGGAGATGGTGGTGTAGGACGCGATGCGGCCCTGCAGGCGCTCGGTGGTGACCGCCTCCCAGCTCTGGATCGAGCCCCAGTCATGGCCGACCAGATGCACGGGTTTTTCCGGGCTGATCTCGTCCACCACCGCGGCCAGGTCGCCGACCAGATGTTCAAGATCGTAGGCAGCGGTGTGGTCGGGCCGTGTCGAGCGGCCGGCGCCGCGCACATCGTAGGCGACCACGTAATATTTTTTCGCCAGCAGTTCGGCGGTGGTTTTCCAGACACTGGCGGCATCCGGATAGCCGTGCACCAGCACGACCACCGGCTTGTTCTTGCCGGACTTGCCCCAGGTATAGACGGCGAGTTCGATGTCGCCGGATTTGACGGTCTTGTCGGGTGTCATGGTCTTGTCTCTGGTTAAGCCGCTTGCTTCCACAAGCCGCGTTGCGTCCAGCGGCGCACGTGCGGCACATCGTCATCCAGCCAGAACGCATCATTTTCGGTGACGACCAACAACTCTTCCCACTTGGCGCCGACACCTCGGAAACCCAGGTGCGGTTCCACCGCCCACAGGCCGGGCGTCGGCGGATGGTCGGAACCGCGGCCGCTGGACCACAATGGCGACCAGCCCTCGCGCAGGCCCTTGACGCGGTCCAGCACCAGTTCGCTGATGTTGCGCACGCCGAAATTCATCACACTGTTGTGTTGCGGCTTGCCGTCATCACGCAGTTTTTCGACGCGGTGCGCCAGCACCTGGAACGGATAGGCCTTGTGGCGCGGCTCCACGCCCTGCTTGACGCACAGGCGATCCACCGCCTGGCTGACTTCCGACAGGTGCGTGCGTTTTTTTACGAGATCAAGGATGAGCGCGCGATGTTCGATCAGGTCATCCATCAACCGGTCCAGCAGCTTGTTTTCGCCGACGACGCCGCAGTAGCCGATGTCCGCGGTGTAGCCGCCCTTGGATGGCGCGCAGTCGAGGATGAAGGGCATGTTTTGTTCCAGCCTGCGGTCGCCGGGATAGAACGCCGGGTTGAATCCGCCCATGTGCTTGAAGCCGATGAAACCGCGGAACGCCGTGCGGTCGCCGAACCACGCAAACGGCTGGTGGAACCAGTCGTCCACGCCATGATCCAGCAGCCAGGTTTTCATCAGCGCCGCGGTTTCGCGCTCGGTGATGCCGGGCTTGAGTTCCGCGCCGATGGTTTCAGCGCATTCGTAAGCCAGTCGCTGGATGTCGCGGAAACGCTCCAGGTCATCGGCCGTTGGACTCCAGGGTGCCTTGTTCATGTCGCCCTCATTTTGGTGCAGCGCAGCATCCGGCTCTTTGGCGCCATGAGTATATGGCTCTGGCGACAGGTGTGGATGTTTAATCAGCCAATGATGAATGGCACATCATGTGGGGTCAATAGTGGGCTGAGTTTCGAATGCACTAATCCCCCTGACGCTGTACATCGCTCAGGCCGATGTGCCCACGCACCGTATATCTGCAGGTGCCTGCCGCTGGTCGCGCTCGGGTCGAGTGCGGTGTTTTGCGACGCATACTGCACCGAGACTGATTCCGGGTACGCGCCATGCTGACAAAACTACTGATTGAGTTGAGCCCGCTGAAGATGGTGTTCTGCGGGATGCTGTTCTTCTGGGCCTCATGGCTGGCCACCAAGAAGATCCTGATCTGCTCGATCATCGGCGTGACCATCGGCGAAACCACTTTTGACGCCCTGCGCGGACAGGTCGAGAGCATCGGCACGAATCAATGGGTGCTCGATGCCGCCAGCGCCGCAGGCATGCCGATACACAATGGCTCAGCCCTGTCGGCGCTGATCGCCAATGTCCTGCTGGCCCTGTCGATGATGGCCTTGGCTGAGGCGATCCGCATGTATACCAGGGCCAAGCGTCTTGATATGGAGCAGGAGTTCCGCGGCCAGGAAGTTCAGGGTAATTATTTGCACAGACCCGGCTATGGCAAGTCCGGCAGACCGGGCTGAAGTACCTCCGCGGCAGCAAAAGCTGGGATAGGCCCGTTCCCGTGGCATTTTGATGTGCATTGCTGGAGTTCGCTGATCCGGCGTCCGTGCATGGTTTCAGCCACCGTGATGAGTAAGGCACAATCGCCGTACTTTTCCGGAGACTCCATCGATGAAAGCCGCCGTTGTCGAAGCGTTTGACCGCCCGCCGCGCTATCGCGATTTCGATGACTCTGCCGCTCTTGATGATGAGGTGATCGTCTCCGTGCTGGCGGCGGCAAAAAGCCAGCTCGTACAGGCGCAGGCTGGCGGCAAACATTATTCCAGCCCAATGCCGCCGTTCGTGCCGGGCGTGGACGGCGTCGGCCGTCTGGCGAACGGTCAGCGCGTGTATTTTGCGTTTCCGCGCATGCCGGTCGGCGCAATGGCCGAGCGCGTCGCGGTGAAGTCGGCATATACGGTAGCGCTGCCTGACGATCTCGACGACATTACTGCTGCGGCCATCGCCAATCCCGGCATGTCATCGTGGGCGGCACTCAGCCAGCGGGCACATTTCAGGCCCGGCGAGACAGTGCTGATCAACGGTGCGGCTGGCGTGTCCGGCCGGCTCGCGATCCAGATTGCCAGACACCTTGGTGCCGGCCGTGTGGTGGTGACGGCAAGAAACTCCGGGATCGAAGCCAGCCTGCGCGCGCTTGGCGCCGATGGCTTCATCCCGTTGACGTTGACACCTGCTGCCCTGACTGACCGCTTCCGCAAAGAGATCGCGGACGGCGTCGATATCGTGCTCGATTATCTGTGGGGGCCGACGGCGGAGGCGTTGTTGACTGCGGCGACCGGGCATGGCGAGGGCGAGGCCGCGCGCCGCATCCGCTATGTCAATATCGGCTCCCTCGGCGGTGCGACGATTACTTTGCCGGCCGCCGCGCTGCGTAGCAGTGGCATCGAGATATTCGGCAGCGGCCTGGGCAGCGTGTCCAACGTCGCGCTGGTCCGTTCGATTGCCAGCCTGATGCAAGCGATCAAACCTGCCGGACTTGCTATCGACGCCGAAGCCGTGCCGCTGACCCATGTTGAAACCGCGTGGTCCCGCAGCACACCTGCGCGGATGGTTTTCACGATTTGAGCTGCGCGGCTGTGGTCAACCGTTTGTCGTTTGTGGCGTTTTAAGCCTAGTCGTTCAAGTTATCCAGCCTGCTTCGGGAGCTTTCATGATTCGCCATGCATTCCTGTTCGCCACACTGCTGACGCTGCTCGCCGGCTGCGCGACACAAACGCCCTACCAGCCCGCCGAAAAGATCGGCGCTGAGGGTTATACCGAAACCCAGTTGACCGCCAACCGTTATCGCGTCACCTTTGTCGGCAATGCGGAAACCCCGGCGGAAACAGTCAAGGACTACGCGCTGTTACGCGCTGGCGAGCTGACCCTGCAGAAAGGTTATGACTGGTTCCAGCTGGCCAACCGCGACAATGACAAAAAGCAGGGCAGTACGGGCACTGTGGACACCGGATTCGGCTTCCCCGGGCAGACTTCTGTGTACCAGAGTTGCGGCCTGCTGCGCTGCAATACCACGGTGATCGATCAGCCCGGATTCGGCGCCGATTTCGGCACGGTGACGACCGCTGAAAATCCCTCGTACTCGTCATCGCTGGAAGTCGTGATGGGCAGGAATCCGATGCCCGACAGCGTCGAGTCCTACGACGCACGACAGCTGGTAACGACGCTCCGTGCACGGATGCACGCGACGAAATAGCTGAAATAACCGGCCCCGAATTGTTCGACGCGCAAGGCGGAATCCGACCGAAGCAATCCCTGTGGCACCGAGCCGTATTGACCTTGATGACAGTTCGCGCTGTCGCCAGGGCCAAGCATAAAATGCCGACTTCTGATAATGTGCCATTGTGTATTGGCGCATATGGCTGTATTTATCAGGAGCATGCACATGCCGACCCGCAAACCCGTTCCGGTCCGCCGCGACCTGCATTTCCCGCTTGATGGCAGCAAGATCAAGAACTGGCACCCAAAGGGTCGCCAGGTCACGCATGGCATCAGTTCGCTGTTTGTGTTCTTCCCGGTCGGCGAGCGTTTTTTCATCAACAGCGTGCGCCATTACCGCGACCGCATCACCGACCCTGAACTAAAAGAAGCGGTCGCCGGATTCATCGGCCAGGAAGCCATGCACGGCCGCGAGCACGAGCACTACAACCAGTTGCTGAACGACGCCGGCCTGCCGGCCGAACGACAGGAGCAACAGGTCGGCGCACTGCTGGATTTCCTCAAGGAAAAGTTGCCGCCCGCCGCGCAACTGTCCGCCACCATCGCGCTGGAACACTTCACCGCGATTCTCGGCGATGTCGTGCTTCAAGACCCGCGGATTCCAGCTTCCAGCGATCCTGCCATCACGTCCATGATCCGCTGGCATGCAATGGAGGAAACCGAGCACAAGGCGGTGGCTTTCGATGTCTACGAAACCGTGGTCGGCCGCGGCGTGGGCGCCTACGCCCTGCGCGCCAGTGGTTTGCTGGCTGCAACCGCGATATTGATGGTGCTGTCGTTCTACTACAAGGCACAGTTCGTGAAAGCCGATCCTGCGGCCAACAACTGGCGCGACCGTATCCGGTTTGCCAACTTCATACTCGGCACGCCCGGCGCATACCGCCGAATGATCAAGCCCTGGTTCGATTATTTCCGCCCCGGCTTCCACCCCTGGGACCACGACAACCGCCACTTCCTCAGCGACCTGGACGCACTCGTCAAAGAAGTTTCGGCGCCCTTGTCCAAGGCTGCATAACGCCCATACTGAGAAAACCGCGCGATGGCCGCGCGCCTACCAACCTGCAATTCATTTATTAGCGGGAGAATCCCATGAAACTCAAGAATCCGCAGTTACCGATACGCCGCGATCTGAAATTCAATCTGCCTGCCGAACGGATCACCGACTGGCACACCGGCGGCGGCCCGGTCTTTACGGCATTTCTCAACACTTTTTCCATCGTGCTACCGGTCGGCGAGCGCTTCTTCATCCAGAGCGTGCGCAACTACCGTGACGCGGTTACCGATCCAGAGCTGAAGAAAGCCGTCACCGCCTTCATCGGCCAGGAGGCCATGCACGGCCGCGAACACGAGGAATACAACGAGGCGCTGTTCGCGCGCACGCCGGTGGCGCCAAAGTTCGAGCGTCTGGTCGGCAACCTCCTGGGTCAGGGACAGAAGCGCCTGCCGCAGGCGGCGCAATTGTCGATCACCATCGCCCTGGAGCACTTCACCGCCCTGCTGGCCGACAGCGTGCTGCGCGAGCCGCGCTTGACCGAGAATGCTGAACCGCATTTCTCCGCACTGTGGCACTGGCACGCACTGGAAGAAACCGAACATAAGGCCGTGGCCTTCGATGTTTATCAGACGGTCATGGGGCGCGGCCCGCGCGCCTATGCCGTGCGCAGTCTCGGCATGGCGATCTCGACGGTGTTGTTCTGGTCGCTGGTCACGCCCACCTTCCTGCAAGTGCTGCGCACCGAAGGCAAGCTGACGGATTGGGGCGGCTGGCGCAAATTCTTTCGCTACACCATGGGCGATATCGGCCTGTTGCGCCGGCAGTTGCCCACGTGGGTGGATTACTTCCGCCCTGGCTTCCATCCCTGGGATCACGACAACCATGATTACCTGAAGGACATTGAGGCTTTTGCTGCGCCCTGGCAGGCAAAGACGCGCGCGGCTGCCTGAAATTCTCCCGTCGCAGCGCTGCCACAAGCAGCGTCCCGTTTCAGTTTCGGCGAAACACTCGCATAATCGGCCGTGCAGCTGCCAAGCACGGCCATTCACCGTAAGTGGATTCGACAAGCATTACTAAGAAACGGGAGTTACGCGATGTACGACTACATCATTGTTGGCGGTGGCTCGGCCGGATGCGTATTGGCCAACCGACTTTCAGCCAGCGGCAAATACCAGGTCTGTTTGCTGGAAGCCGGCCCGGTCGACAAGAACCTGCTGATCTCCATCCCCGCGGGCGTCATCGCGCTGATGCGCAGCAAGGTCTACAACTGGCAGTTCCGCACCGAGCCGGAGCCGCACTGCGGCAATCGCAAGATGCTGTGGCCGCGCGGCAAGACGCTGGGCGGCAGTTCGTCGATCAATGCCCAGGTCTATATCCGCGGTAACGCCTGGGACTATGACCACTGGGCCAGCCTCGGCAATGAAGGCTGGTCATACAAGGACGTGCTGCCGCTGTTCCGCAAATCCGAAAACTGCGAAAGCGGTGCCGACGAGTTCAACGGCCAGGGTGGCGGACTCAATGTCGCCGAACACCGCAGCACCAATGTCCTGAGTCACGCTTTCGTGCAGGCCGCGCAACAGGCGGGCTATCCGCTGACGCCCGACTTCAACGGCGCGCAGCAGGAAGGCGTGAATTTCTACAAGGCCATGCAAAAAGGCGGCGAACGCTGTAGCAACGCGCGTGCGTTCCTGCGCGAGGCCGAAGGCCGCAAAAATCTCACCGTGGTCACCGGCGCGCAGGCCACGCGCGTGCTGTTCGAGGGCAAGCGCGCGGTCGGCGTACGTTATTGCTCAGGTGGCCTGTACAAGGACATCCAGGCCAGCCGAGAAGTGCTCCTCTGCGGCGGCGCGATCAACTCGCCGCAGTTGTTGCTGCTGTCTGGCGTCGGCGCCAGCGCCGAACTGAGCAAGCACGGCATCCAGCAGGTGCATGAACTGCCGGGCGTCGGCAAAAACCTGCAGGATCATCTCGACGTTCTGGTGTCGACGCGCGAAAAAACCCATTACGCGGTTTCGTTCAGCCCGCTGTCGTTCTGGCAGTCGATCAAGATGCTGTTCCAATACATTTTCGGAAAGCGCGGTGCACTGAGCAGCAACATCGCCGAGTCCGGTGGCTTCATCAAGACCAGACCCGAAGAGCCAGTGCCCGATCTGCAACTGCATTTCGTGCCGCTGGCGTTTTCCGAGCACGCGCAAAAACTGGGGCCATTATTCGGCCACGCCTATACGCTGATGGTCTGCAACCTGCGTCCGATTAGCCGCGGCGAAATCACCCTGTCCAGCAACGACCCTCTGGCTGCACCCAGCATCCGTGCCAACTATCTGGACCATCCGCTGGACCTAGAGAAACTGGTTATCGGAATTCACAAGGCGCGCGCGATCATGGCCCAGCCAGCGTTCGCGCCGCATCGTCGCGAGGAACTCATGCCCGGCCCCGCGGTGCAAAGTGACGAGCAGATCGGCGACTGGATCCGCCAGAACGCCGAGACCATTTATCACCCGGTCGGCACCTGCAAAATGGGTGTCGATGAGATGGCGGTAGTCGATCCGCAGCTCAAGGTCCGCGGTCTGCAAGGCCTGCGCGTGATTGATGCCTCGATCATGCCGACGCTGATTGGCGGCAACACCAACGCGCCGGCCACGATGATCGCCGAGAAAGGCGCTGCCATGATTCTGGAGGATGCCGCTAAACCTGTGATCTAGCCCACGGCTTGCGCTGGCAGACGCAGCGGCGTGACTCGCGGATTGCTGTTGAGATGGTCGAGGCTGACCCAGCGAATGATGCTGATCTTGCCGTTGTGGTCTTCCGCCAGCGCGGTGCAGCTCTCCACCCAGTCACCGCAGTTGTGGTACGTCACACCATGCAGTTCGCTGATCTCGGCGTGGTGGATGTGGCCGCAGACCACGCCGTCGAGACCGCGCCGCTTGCATTCGCGCGCCACGCTGTCCTCGAAGTTCGACACCACGTTCACCGCCGCTTTCACGCGCTGCTTGGCGAAAGCCGAGAGTGACCAGTAGCGCATGCCTGCCAGTGCACGACCCTTGTTGAACCAGTAATTGAAGCGCATCGTGCCTTCATAAACTGCGTCGCCCGCGAGCGCGATCCACTTGTGATAGCGCGTGATCACGTCGAAGTGATCGCCATGCGTCACCAGCAATTTGCGGCCATCGGCGGTCTTGTGGATCGCCTCGTTGACCACGTGGATGTTGCCCATCTCCAGCTTGTAGTCGACGAACTTGCGCAGGAAATCATCATGATTGCCGGTGACGTACGTCACCTGGGTGCCGCGCTTGGACTTGGTCAGCACGCGGCGGATGACGTTGGTGTGTTCCTGCGGCCAGTAGAAGCCGGACTTGAGCTTCCAGCCGTCGATGATGTCGCCGACCAGATAAAGCTGCTCGCACTCGTTCTGCTTGAGGAAGTCGACGAGGAATTCTGCCTTGCAGCCGCTGGTTCCCAGATGCACATCGGAAATCCACAGCGTGCGATAGCGATTGGCGGCGCGTTTCTCGGTTTTTGTATTTTCCTTTTTCACGCACACAGGATGTGCGTGAGTCTTTGCAGGAAAAAGACAGGCCGATGACGCTTTTATGAATGTCGGATCAGGCGCGGTCGCCGCGTAGTTCGCGAACTTTCTCCTCCAGAAGCGCGGCAGTGACCTGCTCTGGCGGCACGATCGGTCCGGCGACCAGCGCGATCTTCGACCAGAAGCGGCGCGGGATGCGCGCGCGCTTGAGCGCGCCGTCGCGGCGGCTGAAGATGCTGCCCCACAAGCCTTGCAGCGCCATCGGCACCACCGGCACCGGCGAGCGTGCGATGACTTTTTCGATGCCGTGGCGAAAATCCGAAATTGCCCCGTCGGTGGTCAGGCCACCTTCGGGAAATATCCCGACGACTTCGCCTTCGGCCAGCACTGCGGCGATCTGGTCGAAAGCACGGTTCATCAGCGCCTCGTTCTCCTTGGCCGGCGCAATGGGAATGGTCTTGGCGGTACGGAAGATGAACGACAGCACCGGGATGTTGAAAATCTTGTAATACATGACGAAACGCACCGGACGGCGCACGGTGCCACCGAGAATCAGCGCGTCAACGAAACTGACGTGATTGCAGACTATGACGGCCGGCCCTTCGTCCGGAATGTTTTGCAGGCCCTCGGTACGGATGCGGTAGAGCGTATTGATCAGCAGCCACACCAGCAGGCGCATCAGGAATTCCGGCACCAGTCCGTAGATGAATACGGCGACGGCGGCGTTCATCAGCACAACCGTCAGCAGCAGTTCGGGAATGCTGAGGCCGGCCTTGAGCAGCACGATCGCCATCAGCGCCGCGACCACCATGAACAGCGCGTTGAGGATGTTGTTGCCGGCGATCACGCGCGAGCGGTGGCTGGGCGGCGTGCGCGTCTGGATCAGCGCGTACAGCGGCACGATGAACAGGCCGCCGGAGACGCCGATCAGCAGCAGATCCCACAGCACGCGGTGATTGCCCAGGGTGTCCAGAAATGCCAGCGCGGTCTGGTCGTGTACCGTCGACACCGTGTGCACGGCAAAGTAAAGATCGATGCCGAACAGCGTCAGCCCGATCGAGCCCAGCGGCACCAGTCCGATCTCGACCTTGCCCCCTGACATGCGCTCGCAGAAGAAGGAGCCTAGCCCGATACCCAGCGAGAACACCGTCAGCAGCAGCGTCACCACCTGTTCGCCGCCGCCGAGGTAAATCTTGGTGTAGCCCGGCAACTGCGACAGGAAGGTCGCGCCGAAAAACCAGAACCAGGAAATGCCCATCACCGACAGCAACACCGTGTGATTGCCGCGCATGAAGCGGATGTTGGACAGCGTCTCGGTCCACGGATTCCAGTTGATCTTCAGTTCTGGCGCGGTTGCCGGCGCCAGCGGAATTCCGTGCGACGACAGATAACCCATCACGGCGATGGCAATGATCGCAGCGCTGACCCAATGCGCGCCACCGGGCTGCGCGATCAACCAGCCGCCGAGCAAGGTGCCGAGCAATATCGCGAGGAAAGTCGCGGCCTCGACCCAGGCGTTGCCACTGATCAACTCGTGCTCGCGCAGATGCTGCGGCAGAATTGAATACTTCACCGGCCCGAAAATCGTCGCCTGCACGCCGAGCAGGAACAGCACGCCCATCAGCAGCGGAATGCTGCCGAGCCAGAAGCCCGCCGTGGCCAGCAACATGATGCCGATCTCCAGCAGCTTGACGTAGCGAATCAGGCGCGACTTCTCGTACTTCTCCGCCAGCTGGCCGCAGGTCGCAGAGAACAGGAAGAACGGCAGGATGAACAGGCCGGCGGCGAGATTCACGTACAGGTTCATCTGGTCCGCGCTGAGCCCGGCGATGCCGAAGGTGACGAGAATCACCAGCGCATTCTTGAATACGTTGTCGTTGAACGCGCCCAGCGTCTGCGTCGCGAAGAACGGGCCGAAGCGGCGCTGGCGCAGCAAGCCCCCGGTGCTCATGGATAACATCCAACTCCCCTGATTTCTGTCACCCGCTGTCGGGTGCAGGTACAATCTGAACGTTACATTTTACTATATATATTTAATTATAAATAATAAATTATAACTATTTATATTGTGCCGGACGCGAGAGCGGGTGGCGCTCTGACACGAGCTGTGCCGCCAAATAAGGTCGGATCAAAGCGACAGGGATTTCCTGCGCCGGCGCGACTTGCCGGGTCCAGCGCATGAGAGACGCAAACATCAGGTGCTGTGCAAAGCGCAGTGTCGGATGCTGCATCCAGCCATCGATGATCATGCGCGCAGTAAATGTTCGATCGGCAATTTCATGGCGCACTCATCCTTTTCAGCAGCGCGACAACCATGCTGTGATTCGAGGATAACCGAGGATGCGCGGTTTCAGGTCGCTGGTCCGGATCAACTCGTCGAGCTGACCGACTACCGAAAAATCGGCGATGTTGGGCGCGTCGCCACCCAGATAATCGCGGCCTTCCAGCAAGGCTTCGATATCGTCCAGTCGCGCAAAGAACAGCGCCTCAACCTGCTCACGCGGCATCCGTGCCAGACCCTGCTCCTTGAGCTTGCGCGGATAGCGCCGCTTGAACACCCACTTGAGGATTGCACGCTCATAGGCCGGCCGGCCTTCGGCGATCAGGTCCAGGCCGCGCTCCAGCGAAACCGGGTCAAGCATGCGGAAATAAATCTCGTAGAAATAAAGCGACTGTCCGGCCCACTCTTCCCACATGCGCGCCTCGGCCAGCGCGCGTGGTTCGCGCGGATACAGGAGTTTCCCCGGATATTTTTCGTCGAGATATTGCGCGATGGCGGCCGAGTCCTGCACACGGTGCCCATCGAAATCGACCACCGGCAGCTGGCCGACTTTCGACAGCTTGGCGGCGTTAAGCGCCAGCAGGCCGTTGTAATTGAGCACCGTGTAATCCACGCCCTTGTATTTCAGACAGCGCCGCACCTTGTTGCAGAACGGCGACATCTCCCACTGATGCAAAACGATGCTGGTCATGTGTCGAATCCGAGCTTTGGGGTTAGCGGATTGTACGCGGCTCAGCGTGACAAAAACCTTGATCAGCCGCGTCGCCACGCGTGGAATTTTTCCACCCAGCGCAGCAGCCCGTCCGGCTTGTGCGCCTGTTTCCACTGGCCCGCGACATATTTATTGGCCTCGGCCAGTGTTGGATAGATGTGGATGGTGCCCAGCACCTTGTTGAGTCCGAGGCCGTGGCGCATCGCCATCACGTATTCGG
>JBOICK010000010.1:0-6737 GCA_050739895.1 Stenotrophobium sp. | reverse complement strand
CCGATGCTCGGCACGTCCAGCACGTACATCACGCCGACCAGTCCGGCGCCGATCTGCGAGGCCAGGCGGATGCGCTGTGCCTCGCCGCCGGACAGCGTCTCCGCCGAGCGCGCCAGCGTCAGGTAATCGAGACCGACATTGTTGAGGAAGCCGAGGCGGGCGACGATTTCCTTGAGAATCTTGCCGGCGATTTCGCCCTTGTTGCCGGGCAGTTTCAGTTGCGTGAAAAACGCCTCGGACTCGCGCACCGACAGTTGCGTCAGCGACGGCAAGTTGCGATCGGCGACAAACACGTGGCGCGCGGCGCGGTTGAGCCGCTGGCCCTGGCACTCCGGGCAGGCCTTGTCGGACAGGTATTTCGACAGCTCCTCGCGCACCGCGTTGGATTCTGTTTCGCGATAGCGCCGTTCGAGATTCGGGATGATGCCCTCGAACCGATGCGTGCGCGACGACAGGTGGCCGCGCTCGTCGGGATACTCGAACGGCAATTTCTCCTCGCCGCTGCCGAACAGCAGAAGCTTGCGCGTGGCCGCCGGCAGCTTTTCAAACGGCGTGTCGGGATCGAATTTGTAATGCCTGGCCAGCGAGCTGATGAAATGCCAGTAGTAGGGATTGCGCTGGTCCCAGCCGCGAATGGCGCCGGCGGCGAGCGAGAGTTCGGGATGCGCCACCACGCGGTCCGGGTCGAAAATCTGCAAGTTGCCGAGGCCGTCGCACTTGGGGCAGGCGCCGGTGGGATTGTTGAACGAGAACAGCCGCGGCTCCAGATCTTCCAGCGCGTAACCGCAGTGCGAGCAGGACATGCGCGAGGAGAAGGTCAGCACGCCCTCTCCCTGCTCGCTGCGCGCGCCATCCCTCTCCCGCGAAGGGAGAGGGATTTTTGTCGCCCCACCCCCCTTGCGGGGGAGGGGTTGGGGAGAGGGGGCGCCATGCGGCGCCACCAGCGCCAGCCCGTCGGCGAGGCGCAGTGCTGTCTCGAAGGACTCGGTGATGCGCTGCTTGAAGCCTTGTTCGCCGTCGCCGGGCTTTACCTTGAAACGGTCGACCACGATCTCGATGTCGTGCTTGAGCTTGCGGTTGAGCGTTGGTACTTCATCGAGCTCATAGACCTTGCCGTCAACGCGCGCACGCACGAAGCCCTGTGCGCGCATCTGCTCGAACCATTCCGCATGTTCACCCTTGCGGCCGCGCACCACCGGCGCCAGCAGCATCCATGCACTATCTTCGGGCAGCGCCAGTACCTGATCGACCATCTGGCTGACCGATTGCGCCTCCAGTGCGACATCATGATCCGGGCAGCGCGGCGTGCCGACGCGCGCGAACAGCAGGCGCAGGTAGTCGTAGATCTCGGTGACGGTGCCAACGGTGGAGCGCGGGTTATGTGAGGTGGATTTCTGCTCGATGGAGATCGCCGGCGACAGGCCCTCGATGCTGTCCACGTCGGGCTTCTGCATCATGCTCAGGAACTGCCGCGCATAGGCCGACAGTGATTCGACGTAGCGGCGCTGGCCCTCGGCATACAGCGTGTCGAATGCCAGCGAGGATTTGCCCGAGCCCGACAGGCCGGTGATGACAATCAGTTTGTCCCTGGGCAGGTCCAGCGAGACATTCTTGAGGTTGTGCGTGCGGGCGCCGCGGATGCTGATGGTGTCCATTATTGATGCGGCCACATGAAGTTTGAAAAAGTCATCGTGGGTTTTAATTTGACACTGAGATTAAATCGGAAATGCCGATGTGGCCGCATCAATAATAAAAACCATGTGTTCTTAGTTCTTGAACCGGTCAGCAAACGTTCCTGCAACATCGAATTGTGTCCCAAGACATGTGCCCTCGTTCAAGCATTGCTGACCGGTTCAAGAACTCGGAGCAAATCGAACAGTCGAATCGATTACTATACGCAAGCCGACGCTCGATTGCCCTTGTCCATTTCCCGCAACATTCCCTTTGACGGCATGCCTGCCTGCCGCGGGATGACTACACGGAAACCTGCCGCATGAATCCCATTGAATGGCGCGCTGTCGCCAGCCTGTCCCTCGTCTACATGCTGCGCACGATCGGCATGTTCATGATCATGCCGGTATTCGCGATTTATGCCCACGGCCTGCCCGGCGTCCAGGCATGGCAGATTGGCCTTGCCATCGGCATCTACGGTCTGACCCAGGCGAGCCTGCAGATTCCGCTGGGCATGGCATCCGACCGCTGGGGGCGCAAGCCGGTCATCGTCGGCGGCATGCTGGTGTTTGCATTGGGCAGTTTCATCGCCGGTTGTTCACAGAACATTCACTGGATCATCGTCGGCCGCCTGATACAGGGTATGGGCGCAGTGTCGAGCGCGGTTTCGGCGCTGCTCGCGGATGTCACGCGCGAAACCGTGCGCACCACGGCAATGGCGATCCTCGGCGCCGGCATCGGCGTTTCGGTTCTGCTGGCGCTGGTGCTGGGGCCGGTGGTGGCCGGCTGGGTCGGCGTCAACGGTATATTCGATGTGACCGGCTTCGCCGCCCTGCTGTCAATCCTGGTTGTGTTGAAGCTGGTGCCAGATGCGCCGCGCATTCCGGCCCGTGCCGGCGGGCTGCGGGCCGCGCTGGCCGATGGTCAGTTGCTGAGGCTGGATGGTGGCATTTTCGTGCTGCATGCGTGCATGACGGCGCTGTTCGTCGCTGCACCGTTCGCTATCCTCGGCACCCTGCACATGGCGGATGACGAGCACTGGAAGATCTATCTGCCGGTGCTGATTGTTGCCATCCTGCCGGTATTCCCGCTGATCCGCTGGTCAGAAAAATCCGGCAATACGAAGAGCGTGTTTCTTGGCGCAGTCGCGTGCATTGCGGTCGCGCTGGCGCTGCTCGGCGAATTTTATGGACATGCCGTGGGCCTGATTGCCGGTCTGGTGCTGTTCTTTGCGGCGTCGAACTTCCTTGAAGGCTCGCTGCCATCGATGATTTCGCGCCGCGCGCCGCCCAGCCAGAAGGGCGCGGCGCTGGGAGTCTATTCCAGTTCACAGTTTCTCGGCGCATTCGTCGGGGGCTCCCTGGGCGGAGTCGCCCTTGGACATTGGGGCATCGGCGGTGTGTTTGCCCTGATCACGATATTGCCGCTAATCTGGCTGGGATTTTCATTCACACTCGTACCGCCGCCGCTGAAACGGGAACAGTCCGTCGGCGTCGGCGAATAATTCAGGGAGAAAGGCAATGGCGCGCGGAGTAAACAAAGTGATACTGATCGGCAACATCGGCAAGGATCCGGAAGTTCGCTACTTCCCGAGCGGTGACGCCATCGCCAGCGCCACACTGGCGACAACCGAAAACTGGAAAGACAAGCAGACTGGCGAAGCCAAGGAGGCCACCGAATGGCACCGCCTGAGCTTTCCCGGCAAGCTTGGCGAGATCGCCGGCAAGTACCTGAAGAAAGGCAGCAAGATTTACGTCGAGGGTTCGTTGCGCACGCGTGAATGGGAAAAGGACGGCATCAAGCGCTATACCACCGAAATCCGCGTCAGTGAAATGCAGATGCTCGACGGCAAACCCGGCACCGGCAGCATGAACGAAGGTGGCGGCAGTTACGCTGCGCGCAGCGGGACTGCGCCGCGCCCGCAACCCCAGTCCGCAGCTCCGCTAGCGTCGCAGGATCAGAACTTTGATGACGACGACATCCCTTTTTGACGGATTCCAGGCAAAAAAATGGCCACCTTGCGGTGGCCATTTTGTTTCCGGTGCCGGGGCTATTTCGCTTTTGCCGCAGCCATGTCGTCTTCATAATAATTCTTGTTGGAACAGCGCTGGGCAAATTCCTCGATCGACTTGTTGAGGGCATCGCTGGCGTTGTTGTAGGCGCTCTGGTGTTGCTTATAAAGGTCCGACTGTTCCTTGAGCTTTGCGCCGCGCGCGGAGTATTCCTTGACCTTGGTTTTATACGCGTCGTTCTGCTCGCTGAAGGATTTGAGGCTGGCGTTGTAGGCGTCCACCGAAGATTTCCTGGTCTTGTCTACCGAGGCGCGCTGTTGTGCGATTTGCTGTGACTTGGCACTGAGTGCCTCGCCCTGGGCGCTCAGGCCCTTGCCCATCTGTGTCAGCGCGGCGCTTTCGGCCTTGACACGGTCGCCTTCGGCTTCCAGATGGGCCTTATCGGTTTTGACGGAACGGCCGTCGGCATTGACCTTGTCGATATTGGCGACGCACCACTTGAGGTCGTCGGCCTTGATGATTTCCGGGCCGTAGGTCTTGGTCGCGGTCGGCTTGATCGGGTGGCCGTTGATGACGACTACGGGGCCGGATGCGGTGGCTTTGCCCTTGGCAAAAGCCGCGGGCATCGGTAGTGCCAGCGCCAGCGCCAGACCGGTGGTGGTCAACAGGGTGAGGGGTTTGTTTTGCATACGCTTTCCTTGTGCGGAGACCGCGAAAGTCCGGTCAGGGCTTGGTGGCGATCTTCGGCTTGGTGATGAAGCCCATCTTGATAATGCCGGCATCCTGGGCATCCGCCATGATTTCAGCCAGCACCTGGTATTGCGTGGTCTTGTCAGCGCGCAGCTGCAGTTCGGGCTGCGGTTTCTGCAGGGCGGCTACGCGGATGCGCTCCTTCCACTGTTCCTTGGTCACGGAAATATCGTTCCAGTAGAGATTGCCGTCGGCGGTCAGTGCCAGCGTGATGATGTTGGGCTCTTCAGGATTCTTGACCGTCGACGCCTGCGGCAGGTCGATCGGAATCTTGTGGGTCAGCATCGGCGCCGTGATCATGAAGATGATCAACAGCACCAGCATCACGTCGACCAGTGGCGTGACGTTGATTTCCGACAGAGGTGCGTTGTTCTGGCCGCCGCCGGCGCTGAATGCCATTAGGCCTTCTCCTTGCCTGCGTTATTCCAGACCTGGGTCGCCGACATCGGGTCTTCGGCTTCACCGGCGGTGCGGGCGCCGCCGCCGATTTCGAAGAACTGCTGCAGGTCGTAGGCGAAATTCTCGAAGCTGCCGCCGATCACGCGGTTGGAGCGCACCAGGAAGTTGTAGCCCAGCACCGCCGGCACCGCCACCGCCAGGCCGAGCGCGGTCATGATCAGTGCCTCGCCGACCGGGCCGGCGACCGCATCCAGCGAGGCCTCGCCGGTTGCGCCGATGCGGATCAGGGCGTGATAGATGCCCATGACGGTGCCGAACAGGCCGACGAAGGGTGCGGCGTTGCCGACCGTGGCCAAGAAGCTCAGGCCGGTTTCCATCCGTGCATTCTCTCTGCTGACCGCCTGGCGCAGTGCGCGCTCGACGAAATCGCCGCGATCCATACTAGCGCCGATGCGACCGCCGGCATGGCGGTCATGTTGCATCGCTGAGTTGGAGGCGTCGAGGGCGATCTTGGAGAACGGCTCGGCGGCCGGCTGCTTTTCGAGCGTGGCGACGGCTTCGCGCAGACCTGGAGCCTCCCAGAAGCCCTGCACCACCTTGTGTTCGCCGCCACGCACGATGAACGTGCGTATGGTTTTGGAGATGATGAAATACCAACTGAGTACCGACATCAGCAGTAGCAAGAACAGAACCGTCATGGCGATGAAATCGGCATTCTCGAGTAGATGCGCGAAGCCCATCTGGGTAAGTGCGGTAGTTGAGTGCATGGCGTAATCCTTTATCCTTCGTCTAGTTTGAATCGTCTAGTTTAAACACGATGTCCAGCAATCCCAGCGCCGTGACCGGGACACCATTTTGCATTGCGGGTACAAACAGGTACTTCATTGCTGCGTAGCGCGCGGCATTATCGAGGTCGAAATCGCCGCTGGACTTGACCACCTCGACTTTCTCCGGGACGCCCTTTTGATCCACATGGATCAGGAGTGTAACGGTACCTTCGATGCCATCGCGCAGGGCTTTGCGCGGATAGATCGGCTTGTATTCCTGTTTGGCGATCAGGTACCTGCCGGCTCCGGTGTTCTTCGGCGGCGGCATGGCCGAGGGTTGCGGCGGTGCGGGGTTCGCCGGCGGCTCCGGAATAGGGTCGGCGACCGGAATGTCGGTGATGACCGGTGGCAGGTCCTGCATGACCTGCTGGGTCACTTTCTGCGTGGTTTGTGGCTGCACCCGTTCGATCTTGGGCGGTGGCGGCAGTTCGTCCGGCGGCTTGACCATGCTCACCTGCAGGATAACCTGCTGTGGCTGCGCTGGCGGAGGTTTCATATGGGTGATACGCCAGAGCACGACCGCATGCAAACCGACGATAAGGCCCATGATCGCCGCATCCCGCAGATTCCAGAACGGCTGATGGTAATTGGTACGCATCAAATAATAATTTTTTGGATGATGACGGAGGCTGATTAACGGCTTCGAAGTCCGACAGATAATAGCGTCGAAGTCTGAGTGTATGAGGTTATAGGTGCTTGCGGTCCTGGGTAAAGCGGCACGGGCAAGGTGCCTAATGCACGAGCAAGCAGCCTTGGCAGCCATACTGCATAAAACGGCATGGAAATGGAATAGGTGGAATCCCTTATGCTATTCATGCAATCGCGTCCTCCCATCGTAAACCTGACCCGGAATTCATCATGAAAGGCATCGTCTGCAAATCTTTTGGTCCTCCCGAAAACATGGTGTTCGAGGAAATTCCCTCCCGTCCAGTTGGGCCGACCGAAGTGCGCGTGGTGGTCAAGGCAGCCGGCGTCAATTTCCCTGACACCTTGATTATCCAGGGCAAGTACCAGTTCAAGGCCGAGCCGCCGTTCACGCCGGGCGCGGAAGTGGCGGGCACAGTCACTGAAATAGGTG
>JBOICK010000009.1:0-21236 GCA_050739895.1 Stenotrophobium sp. | reverse complement strand
CCCCTCTCCCCTGCCCCTCTCCCGCAAGGGGAGAGGGGACAAATATTCTCAATCCGAAGACGGCAACTGCTTGGCCTGCTTGATTTCGAGCGCGGTGCCATCAAGTGACAAGCTGCCCTTGCCGCCTTTGGTGCAGAGCATCTCCAGCGACTCGTCGGCGTTGACGTAGCGCTTGCCGATCAGCACTTCGCCGGCATCGCCAGCAGCCATGCTCACACCTTCTGGTGCTGCGGCGGTACCGCCGACCATCGCCACACCACCACAGGCCAGTTCAAATTCACCGGCCGGTGCTTTCACGATCATGACCTGTGCGTCGCTCACAACGCTCTTGAATCGCGCGCCTGCCTTCAATGCTGTCTTTGCCATCGCAAATCTCTCCAAAAACTCTGCAAACAAATAGGTGAGCTAGCGAACGACCGGAACCGTTCGCGCCCACGCGGCGAGTCGATCAAACAACTCGATGCGCGCGGGAAACAGAAAATGACTGTGTCCGGTATCAGGGATCACGTGAAGTGTGACATCACGGCTGGCCGGAAAACTAGCGGGAATCTCGTGCGTCGGGCCTGCCATGTCAAGTTCACCGAGACCCAAGAAGACTGGCACGGCAATTTGCCTTGACTCTGGCAGCACATTGCCCGGAATCATCGACAAGAACGCGCACATCGGCAGCAAGACATCGCTGACCTGCTTGATCGCCGCCGCACCCCGCGGATCGGCACTCTTGCCGGAGAAAATACCGCCCGACTGCGGCGTCGGTTTGATCACCGGATAAGGCTGGATGAACATTGCACGCGCCAGCGATGTCAACTTGGCGCGCACAGCCACCGGGTCTTTCGCCAGCTCGCGCACTTGTGGCGGCATGTACTCTGGCAAGCCACGCGTGGAGAACCCGAGCAATGCGATTGCAGCGTGCTGACGGTATTGCGCTTGCTGCACCAAGGTCATCATCGCTCCCATCGAATGGCCGACACCCATCGTGTTCAGGTTCTGCAGTGCGGGCAGTAAAGGCGAGAGTGAGCCTGCACGCAGCTTTCTCACGATCTGCGCGGTGACGTTTGCATTGGCCTCGGCCACCACTTCCGCCGTCACCGCATAGCCATCGGCAGGGCGCGTGCTTTCACCAACGCCGAGGGGATCAATCAGAATCACCACGAAGCCACGCGCGACCATCTGCTTGGCGAAGCTGAAGGTCGGATCGCCCTCGACATCAAGATCGAAATAGCGGCGCGTCATGCCGCCACCGGGCAAACACACCAACGCGGCTACTGATTTGGAGCGATCAAGGTCATTCGGCGCCCAGACTTCAGCGCCGAGTTGCAGGACGCCCTCGCCCGGGAGCTGGACGCCCGAGTCGGCATGCAGCTTGATGGTGATGAACTCCATGCGACTCAGCTTTAATTGATCAAACTTTCGCGAGAATTGCGCCCGCCATGCCGGAGGACACCAGCACGTTGCTCACGGTGCTCTTCGTGACCTGGTTCACCGAGGTGCCACGCACCTGACGCACGCCCTCGGCCATGCTGTTCATGCCATGAATGTACGCTTCGCCTGCAAGACCACCGTGCGTGTTGGTGGGTGTAGCACCATCAATCGCCATGCCACCGGACTTCACAAAGTCCGCACCCTCCCCTGGCTTGCAGAATCCAAAGGCTTCTAGCTGCAACAACACGTGCGGGCTGAAAGCGTCATACAGCATCGCAGCCTGCATGTCGGCAGGCGCAAGGCCGGTCATTTCATACAAACGCTTGGCGACGCCTTTTGCTTCCGGCATCACGGTCATGTCGTCGTGATGGAAGTTGGCGATCACTTCAACGTTGAACGGTATCGACTGGCAGGCACCGAGAATTTGCACCGGCGGCTGTTTCAGGTCGCGCGCGCGTTCCAGGCTGGTGACGAGGAACGCCACGCCGCCGTCACTTTCCTGGCAGCAATCAAGCAGGCGAAGAACCGGCTCCATGATCCACTTGGAGTTCTGGTGGTCTTCAATCGTGATCGGCTTCTGGTAGAACCAGGCGTTGGGATTGGTGGCCGCGTACTTGCGCTGCTGCACGCAGACATGTGCGAGGTCGCGGTTGGTGATGCCGTACTTCCACATGTAGCGCTGCGCCTGCAGCGCGCCCCAACTGGCGGGCGTCATCGCGCCGAAGGGAATATTCCACAGCAGCGTGCCCGTACCGTGGCCGCCGGAATAGCCTTTCATGTCGGTCGGGTTTTGGCCGAAGCGATACTGCGAGCGCTCGTTCATCGCGCGCCAGATCAACACGTTTTTGCAGACTCCGGCATTCACCAGCGCCATCGCCTGGAAGATCGTCGCAGCGGCCGCCGCACCGCCGCCCGGGATACGCGCGGTGTAGGCAAGATCCTTCACGCCAAGGCAACGGGCGAGCGTGATTTCGTCGCTGTTGTCGATGGTGAAGGTGAGCATGCCGTCGATGTCCTTGGGATCAACGCCAGCGTCGCGGCAAGCCGAGAGGGAACATTCGGCAGCCAGCTGCAGCTCGGTGCGGCCGGATGCCTTGGAAAATTCTGTCGCGCCGATGCCTGCAATGGCAGCTTCTGTAAAGGTACGGGCCATGGATTGTTCTCTTTATTATTTGGCGCGCGGTTTGAAAACCGGCACCTTGTGATTGCCCATCGTCGCCTCAAACAACACTTCGACTTCCATGTCCTGTTTCATGTCTTCGATTTTCACGCCGACGACGTTGGAAACAAAACGCGTGCCTTCCTGCAACTGGATCACCGCAACAATCGGCGGCTCGCGGAAACCAAACGGAGGCGGATGACGCGGCATGGTCCAGGAATGCACCGTACCGTAGCCGGAGAGCTTCACGTACTCGCGCTTCAGGCTATGGCAGTAAGGACACATCGGGCGCGGCGGAAAGCGGAACTTGCCGCAGTCGCTGCACTTTTCGCCGATGAATTCTTCCTTGTCCGCAGCGTCCCAGAAATCCTTGGCATCGGGCGTGACGATAGGCGCCAGGCGGATCGGCTTGGGCGCGGCGGGGGCGGCAGGCGCCGGTGTGTCTGAAGTGCTCATGCGATTCTCGTTTTATTTCTTGTCGGCTTGCGCTGCGGACGGTGTCATCGGCGGAGGCGTGCCCGGCTTGCGCGTCGGCATACGCGGCATGCCGACGAAGCCGATCGCCATTTGTTCTTCCATCGTCTTCATCTCGTCTTCGGTATAACCCATGCCGGCCATGATTTCCTTGGTGTGCTCACCGACCAGCAGCGGCCGCCCCTGGACCACACCCGGCGTATCGGAGAGATTCACCAGCAAGCCAATCTGGTCGAGCTTGCCGACATGCGGATGCGGATAGGACACCACCCATTGGCGTTTCTGGAACTCTGCATTGTCGTGCAGCTTGCGCGAGAACTCTTCGTTGACGATTTCCACCGGCACACCAGCCGCATCGAACTTCTTGAACCAGTTCGCCGCACTGTCGACCTTGAGCTTGTCACCGATGATCTTCGCCAACGCAGCATCGTTCTGCCTGCGTGCGTCGGCGTTCGCAAACTTCTTGTCATTGACCAGCTCTGGTACTCCGAGAACAGCGAATAACTCATCCCAGTGCGATTGGTCGACCAGCACGAAGCACAACCAGCCTCCCTTGGTTTCGTAGATGCGGTGGCCGGCGGAATAGCCGACCTGGTCACCACCGATACGCGGACGCTCGAAGCCCTTGCCGTCTTTGGTCGCCACCGCGTAGCTGGTGTTGAGCAGCGCCGCGTTGATGATCGAGGTGTCGACGAACTGGCCTTCGCCGGTCTTGTCGCGGTGATACACCGCATTGATCATCGCCACTGCCGACAGGAAGCCATTGCCGGTGTCGCCGAAGCTGGTAAAGCTCCACAGCGGACGGCCCACTTCGCCGTGCTCGCCCGGACGCGCCATGCCACCGTCCTCGTACTGGATACCCGACAGGCAAGCACCGGTCTGGTCATTGCCGGGCAGGCCCTGGCGCACGCCGCGCTCGAAGCCGCGCGAGTGTGCGTAGATCAGTTTCGGGTTGATTTTCTTCAGCGATTCGTAATCGATCTTCAGGCGCTCGGCGGCGTCGTAACGCATGTTGTGCTGGACGATGTCGGCTTTGGCGACCAGATCCAGCAGGATCTTCATCGCGCGCGGGTCTTTCAGGTTCAGCGTGATGCTCTTCTTGCCGCGATTCGCCATGTAGGCGATGTGTACGCGGTGCCAGAACATGTCGAACAGGCCGTTGACCTTGATCACCGTCGCGCCCATGTCCGAGAGCAACTGCGTGCCGAACGGACCCGCAATCGCCAGACCCAGATCGAGCACGGTGATGCCATCCAGCGGTGCTTTGATCTTCTTGCCCGCCTTGGCATTCTGCGCGGCGGTGCCGGCCTTGGCTTCGGCGATGATCTTCGCAGCTTCGGCCTTCACCTCGGCAGTGTTAGCGCCGGGCTTGACCGGCGGCGCACCGGGCTTACCCTGCGTAAGACTCATGTTGTAGCCGTTACCGACGGTACGGATGGTCCCAAGCTCAGCGTCCTGCGTCTCGGTGACGCAGCCGTCCTCGATGAATGCGTTATCGGCCAGCGACTCTTCAATCGAGCGCACCGGCTGCATCGTCATCTCGGCGGTCGCGGCGGCCTCGGTCCATTCCTGCGCGGTGAACTTCGCAATCGCTTCGGCGAGGATCGGCTGGTAATGCGACATCACCAGGATTTCTTCCGGACCGGTGCCGAAGCGATCCGGATCGTTCTGCACGGTGAGATTCGGCGTTGCATTGAGCGTATCGCCCTCGGACGCCTGCAGGATGAAGCGCGGATTCGGCACCCAGTTGTGGATCCACTTGCCGTCCTTGCACTGGAAGTGACCCTTGGGCGAACGGCAGTTGAGAATCCAGGTATCGAAGCCGTCAGTGTCGATTTTTTCAGCGCGCTGCCAGACGCCGGCAGCGCCTGCCAACGCGCCCTGCAACAGCGACGTCTCGACCCACTGGCCTTTGCCGGTGAGTTCACGCGCGCGCAGTGCTGCGGAGATGCCGAGCGAAGCGGTGAAGAACGCGCCGAGGCTCGGCCAGTGCGACGCCACGAACAGCGGCCCCGGGCGCGGCGCACCCTGTACCCAGTCCTGCGAGATTTCGAGATCGGGGAACGGATCGGGCAGCCCGTTCATGTGATTGAGCGCGCCCTCGGCCCAGCCGCGCTGCTCGAACATCAGGCCGGTGCGCGCCTGCACCAGGGCGTCGTAGGCCGGGCGATTGCTCAGCACGTTGTCGCGGCCGTAGCCGGTGATCGAGCAATAAATCAGGCGCGGATTGAGCTTGGCCAGCGTCGCCTGATCGATGCCGAGCTTTTCAGTCGTGCCCGGCGCAAAAGACTCAACGAGGATGTCGGCCTTGCTCGCCAGCGCCAGAAAGGCTTCCTTGTCGGCGGGATTTTTCAGATCGAGGATCGCGCTCTTCTTGCCGCGCTGCCAGACCTTGTAACCCAGCTGGTTACGGAACGGGTCGCCGCCGGGCGGCTCGATCTTGGTCACGTCGGCGCCGTTGTCGCCGAGCAGCATCGCCGTCATCGGACCGGCAATGCCCCAGCTCAGATCGAGAACTTTGAGCCCGCTTAATACTCCAGCCATTTCACACCTATCTCAAAATTTGTAGGGCGGATTAGCGGCACAAGCCGCGTAATCCGCCATTCGCGGCAGGCGGCGGATTACGCCCGGCGATGCCGGACTAATCCGCCCTACGTTTATCGCTCAACCTAAACCAAACGTCTTCAGCGCGTTGAGCGACGTGATCTTCCTGCGGTCCGCTTCCGGCAGTCCAGCCTCGGCAAACTGGCTGACGACCTGCTTGCGCGAGTTCGGCCAGCAGGTCGCCGGATGCGGGAAGTCTGTGGACCAGTACAGGCAATCCGGGCCGAAGTAGTCATAACAGAGCTTCAATCCCTGCGGCTCGTACATGAAGGTCGCGCCGCACTGCTGGCGGAAGGTCTCGCTCGGCGGCCGCTTCACGCCGGGGAACTCGTAGTGCGCGTGCATGCGCGGATCGAGCAGCGCCTGGAAGAACCACGGCAGCCAGCCGAGGCCCGGCTCGACGAAGATCACCTTCATCTTCGGATACTTCTCCAGCGTGCCGGTGAGTATCCACATGCAGATGGTTTCGGCCAGCGGCGCCCACGGCAGCGCGGTGAAGATACCCTTCTGCGGCGTCGGGTCGCGGCGGAACACGTCCCACAGCGACGCGCGCAGATCGAGATGGTTGAGGATCGTGAGATTGGCCTCCTCGATCGTCTTCCACAGGCGCTCGTAGCTCTTGTCGTAAAAATCCGGCAGGCCCATGTCCGACGGAAACGGCGTCAACTGCACGCAGCGCGCCTTCTTGTGCTTGGCCAGACGCTCGACTTCCTTCACCGCGAAGTCGATGTCGTACAGCGGCAACTGGTAGGCCGTCATCAGGCGCACCGGATCGTAGGCCGCGAAATCGCCCATCGCGTTGTTGTAGCCCTGGAACACCTCCGTCCAGTCATTGCCCATCATCGTCGGACTGACGATCTTGGCACCGGCGAGTTCCGGAAAAATCACCTCGGCATAAACACCGTCGAGGTCCATCGCCTTGAGCTTGCCTTCCGGGTTGAAATGGCCGGGGTCTTTCGCGGCTTCCGGATCGACGAAATCTTCCAGATGCAATTGCGGTTGGCCGCCGCGCAGCACGCGCGCGCCGTACTCCTCGGCCTTGGCGTTGGCATCATCCCAGACCTTGTGCATCTCCTTGCGCAGCCGCTCCTTCACCCAGTCGTCGGTGAAGTGCACGTGCGAATCGACCGAAACCAGTTTTTCAGTGGCAACTTCCGTGCTCATCTTCTGTCCTCCAACGGGTCTGACACACAGCTGCATTGAGCGCCGATATTTGCGATCTCTGCGGACCACCGCCACGCAGGCGCGACATCTTCGGCATCGTGGATTGACCTTAACGGAGCCAGACTCACCACGCCTGCTGCAAATGGACGAGAGTGCAGCCACATGGCCTCGAACACTCGCAAAACGCAACACCCGCTGTTGCAGTTCGTGAAATAAATTATGTTATAATTTATTAATTAATTTATAATTTATATTATAAATAATAACAACATTTCACGCGCCAATGCCAAGAGCGGGTGACCCGATTCCAGTGTTTTTCGGTCAACTCCACAAACTGATCAGGCCATCGATTGTCTTGACCGGAAACTGGGAATAATCTTGACCGGCCATGGCCCATGGTGCCAGACAACGGGAGAAAATTTTAGTTTTGAGCCATACCCGCCCCGCATTGGTTGGGCGAATCGTCAAGTGAGGTGCGTCATGAGCAAAGGAAAAACTTTCAAAGGAAGTTGCTTTTGTGGCGCGGTTCAATTCACCGTAAGCGGCGAGCCCGCCGCCATGGGCTATTGCCACTGCACATCCTGCCGGCATTGGTCGGCGGGTCCGGTCAATGCCTTCACCCTATGGAAACCGGAGGCCGTGAAAATCACACAGGGAGCCGGCAACATCGGCACCTACAACAAAACACCGCAAAGCTCTCGAAAATGGTGCAAGACCTGCGGCGGTCACCTCTTCACGGATCACCCGGGCATGGGGCTCATTGATGTCTATGCGGCGGTAATTCCGGATTTTCCATACCAGCCTGCAGTCCATGTGCACTATCAGGAGACGCTACTGCACATCAAGGACGGGCTGCCAAAGATGAAAGATGTTCCACAGGAAATGGGCGGCTCCGGCGTAAGCGTGGCGGAATAATTCCGCGGGTACCTTAAATCCATTGCCGGGTAAAGCGTTAAGGGCGGCGAGCCGAATCATGGCTCGCCGCTTTTTAACATCAATCAGGCTGACTTTGCGCCGGTCTTCCTGTAGTACCACGATCCCAATGCCGGCAACAGGCAGATGGCGCCGAGCATGTTGACCAGGAACATGAAGCTCAGCAGCAGGCCCATGTCGGCCTGGAACTTCAGCGCCGACAGCGTCCAGGTGCCGACGGCGACCGCCATGGTGATGGCGGTGAACACGGCAGCGCTGCCGCGTTCGCACATGGCGCGGTAGAACGCTTCGCGGAAGTCGACCGCCGGATCGTGCATGTGGTGCTGGATGCGTTCCATCAGGTAGATGCCGTAGTCGACGCCGACGCCGACGCCGAGCGCGATCACCGGCAGCGTCGCCACCTTGAGGCCGATGCCGAGCATCGCCATCAGCGCGTTGCAGAAGATCGAGACCACCGCCAGCGGCACGATCACGCACAAAGTGGCCGTGACCGAGCGGAAGGTGATCAGGCACAGCAGCGTCAAGGCGCCGAAGATCGCCAGCAGCATCTTGTCTTCGGCGGCGCCAACCGCTTCATTGGTGGCAGCCATGACGCCGACATTGCCGCTGGCCAGACGCATGTTCACGCCCTTGACCGGGTTGGCGGCGATGAATTTCTTGATCTCGCTGACGACATGGGCGATGGTCGCGCCCTCATGGTTCTTGGTGAAAATCATTACCTGGATCGCGCGGCAGCTGGACGTATTCAGGCCCAGCGCAGGATCGAATGCTCTGGAGCCGGTGGACAAGCCAACCGCGGTACGGGGCAACGCCGACCAGCGCGGATTGCCCTCGTTGAACGCCGAGATAACGATCCTGCCGATGCCGGCGACGCTGGTCACCGATTGCACGCCGGCAACGCCATTGAGGAACAGGTCGAAACGGTCAATCAGGTTGATCACCGGATAGTGCAGGCAGGAATCGCCCTCGAAATTCTTGGCCTCGACAATCACCGACAGCAGGTCGACGCCTATGTTGTAGGACCTGGCAATGACACGACTGTCGATGTTGTAGCGCGAATTTGCACGCAGCTCCGGCGCGCCGGTGCCGGAATCACCGATGGTCAGCGCACGCGATTCCCAAGTGGCGTAACCGAGCAACGCCAAGGTGCCAAGAAACACCACCAGCGCCACGCGCGGCTGCGCGTAAACCGAAATCGTGCGCCAGAGTTTGTTGCCATGCCCGCTTGCCGAAGCCTGCGCCGCCACAGCGGCGCGCTCACGACTGGATTTCTCCAGCGTCAGCCACGACAGCATGATCGGCAGGATCATCTTGTTGGTGACGATCATCAGCAGCACGCCGAGGCAGGCGGTGATGCCGAGTTCATGCACGATCGGAATATCGATCAGCATGATCACTGCGAAGCCCAGGGCATTGGTCAGCAGCGCCACCGAGCCGGGAATGAAGATGTCGTTGAATGATCCGCGCGCCGCTTCCAGCGGACTCTTGCCTCGGCCCACTTCCAGACGCCAGGCGTTGGTCATCTGCACCGCATGCGAAACGCCGATGGCAAAAATCAGGAACGGCACGAGTATCGACATCGGATCGATGCCAAACCCGATCAGCGGCAGGATGCCGATCAGCCACAGCACCGGCAGCAATGCTGCCACCAGTGCAACGGTGGTGACGCGCGCCGAGCGCGTATACCAGTACAGCAGGCCAATCATGATCAGGAAGGCGACGCCGAAGAACGCGAACACGCCGAGCAGGCCTTTGATGACATCGCCCAGCAGACGAGCGAAGCCGATGATGTTGACCTGGAGATTGGGGTTGTAGTCGGGGTTCTTGACGGTCTCGACCGTGACATCGCCACCCTTGACCGGAACAGTCTGCGCTGCCTGCGAACCCGGCGGCGTGTAGAGCGCCTTGAAGGTCTGCATCCACAGTGTCCAGCCGTAATCGACATAACCCTTGTACACCACCTGCCCCGCCTTGAACGGGCCCTGGTCGTGCTTCATCTTGTAGACATATTCGTGCGGATTCTCGAAGCGCCCGCGGATCTGCTCGAGTTTGTCCTGAACCTCCCAGTAATCCACGTGCTGCTCGCCCTGCGGCTTGCTCGGATCGTAATCCTGCAGGTCAGCGCGGATCAGCGCGCTCTTGAAATCGTTGGCCACCAGCAGGCCGATCTGGCCGGAGTGCTTGACGTTGTTGCGCACCTGTTCCAGCTGCTCGGGCGTGTCGGAGAACTGCGCCGGCACCACCGGGTGGCCATCGAAACCATCCTCGGTGATCTCGATGTAATAGACATCGGGCGTGAAGATCGAGGTGACGTGTGTGCGGTTGATGCCCGGGATGAAGAACACCTCGTCGGTGGCCTCCTGCATCGCCTTCATGAACTCGGGATTGTAGATATCGCCTTCGCCCTTCCAGTGCAGGTTCACCAGGATCGTGTTTGCGCCGGAAAAATCCTTCATGTAGGCCATCATGGTCTGCATGTAGGGATGCTTGATCGGGATCAGCTTGAGAAATCCCGGATCGAGCTTGATGTGTGTGGCGCTGTAGCCGAAGAACACCGTGATGCCCAGAAACACCACCGACAACAGCTTGCGGTAACCGAGCAGAAAGCTGGATATGCCTTCGACATATTTCTTGACGTTCATGTTGGCTGACTCCCGAATTCTTATTTTTGACCGGCGTTGAGCGACATCAAGCGCATGCCGCCGTCGCCAGCGGTCAGCATCTGGCCATTGGCCTCCGGCAGGATCGCCGCAAGACTGCGCCGCTTACCTTGCGAAATCTTGTTGAAATGCGCGCCGCCGTCGGTGGAGAGAAGCACAGTATTGCTGTCATCGACCAACAGCACGTCGCCGTTGGCAGTGACGGCGCCGCCGAACAGGGAATCGTCGTTGGGCAGCACGCTGGCCTGCCAGCTATCGCCATTGTTGGTGCTGTAAAAAGCGTGCCCGCGCATGCCGAACACCAGCAGCCGGTTGGAAGGCAGCACCAGCGCACCGAAGAACGAGCCCTTGTAGATGCTTGGCAGCGGTTTCCAGGTCTTGCCGCTGTCGACGGAACGCAGCAACAGGCCGCGCTCGCCAACCAGGATCAGATTGCCATTGGCAGCCCGTACCATCGCGTAGAGATGGTGCGTGCCGAGATCGCTTCCGCTAGGAGCAGCGGCGGCACCGGGGTCCGCGAACGGATTGGCATCGGCTGCGGCGGCCGCAGCTGCGGCCTCCGCTGCGGTGGGCGGCGGTACGGTGATCGACAACGGCGCCTGTGTCCAGGTCTTGCCCTGGTCAGTCGAAGTCAGGAACGTACCGAACGCGCCGAACACGAAAAGCTTGCCGTCGAATGGCCCGGCAAGACCCAGCAGCGTCGTCGCCTGATCACTGCCGTCGAAATGGACTTCCTTCCAGCTTGCACCTCGATCCTCGCTGCGCAGGATCCAGTCATTCTGGCCGACCGCCAGCGCGACACCGCTACCGACGAATGCCACCTGGGACAGGGTTGCCCTGCGATCCGGCTCGATCTTGGCCTCGCGCCAAGGGCCGCGTGGATCGTCTGCAATCACGATATGCCCTTGCTCGCCCACGGCCACCAGCCGTGAGCCGTCCTGCGCCAGCCCGGTCAGCAGCATCCGGTCCAGCGGCAGATGCGTGGCGGGGAAAGGCGGCAGCGGCCGAGGAGAGAACGCAAATATCGCCGCGCCCAGAACAATCAGCGTCAACAGCAGCGCCGGCCAGCCACGCCGCATCGAACCTTCGCGCTCATGTTCTCCACCAAAATCCTGCAGGTCGGTTTGACTCATGATGCGTTCTCCTCCGCTTAATAAAACAGCCCCTGATCTGAGTCAGGTGCTTCATCAGATGCGCGAATATCCCGCACTATTCTTGTGGCGATGATGTTTTCACAGTTTGCCGCCCGCCCATAACGGGAGCAAGCCGCGTCAAAACAGGCCGGTAACGGCTCAAGCGGGAATCTCGAACAAGCCCGCCGCACCCATGCCGCCGCCGATGCACATCGTCGTCACCACATATTTAACGCCACGGCGACGGCCTTCGATCAGCGCGTGGCCGACCATGCGCGCGCCGCTCATGCCGAACGGATGGCCAATCGAGATGGCGCCACCGTTCACATTTAGCTTGTCGTTGGGAATACCGAGCTTGTCGCGGCAGTAAATCACCTGCACCGCGAACGCCTCGTTCAGCTCCCACAGGCCGATGTCCTTCACGCTGAGGCTATGCTGCGCCAGCAGCTTGGGAATCGCGAACACCGGGCCGATGCCCATTTCATCCGGCTTGCAGCCGGCGACAGCGAAGCCGCGATAGATGCCCAACGGCTGCAGACCGCGAGCCTTGGCCACGTCACGGCTCATCAGCAGCGCAGCGGCGGCGCCGTCGGACAATTGCGAGGCATTGCCGGCGGTGACGTTGCTGCCGACTTTCACGAAGCGGCCGTCCTTCCACACCGGCTTGAGCGCGGACAAGCTCTCCAGCGTGGTATCGGCGCGGTTGCCTTCGTCCTTGGTCAGCGTCACCGACTGCTTCTCGGTGGGATTGCCTTCCTTGTCGAACAGTTGCTTGGTGGAAGCGAACGGCACGATCTCGTCGTTGAACTTGCCGGCCGCCTGCGCGGCGGCGGTGCGCTGCTGGCTCTGCAGTGCGTATTCATCCTGTGCAGCGCGCGAGATACCGTAGCGCTCGGCAACCACTTCCGCGGTCTCGATCATCTGGATGTAGGCAGCGGGCTGCGCAGCGAGCACCGCCTCGGAAACGAAGCGATAGGAATTCTTGTACTTGTTCTGCACTAGCGAGATCGACTCGACGCCGCCGGCGACCACCACTTTCTGCTCACCGCAGATGATGTTCTTGGCGGCGATGGCGATGGTCTGCAGGCCCGAGGAACACTGACGATCCAGCGTCATGCCGGGCACCGTGTCCGGCAGGCCGCCGGTGTAGGCGCAGAGACGGCCGAGGTTGTAGGCCTGCGTGCCCTGCTGCGCGGCGCAGCCGATCAGCACATCGTCGATCTCGTTCGGATCGGCCTTGGCACGTTCGACCACCGCCTTGACGACATGGCCGCCCAGCACCGGTGCTTCAGTGTCGTTGAAAGCACCACGAAAGGCTTTGCCGATGGGCGTGCGGGCAACGGAGACAATCACTGCTTCGGTCATGAACAATCCTCTTTGTAGGGTGGCTTAGCCGCGCAGCGGCGTAACCCACCGGAACCGCGATTGGTGAGTTACGCGCCTATAGCGCTAACCCACCCTACGAATATCAAATCAAAAGTAATAACGCGAAATCGTATCGACAACACAGGCTGGACGATCACTGCCTTCGATCTCGACGGTGACGCGAATGGTCGCCTGCACACCGCCATCCTTGGTTTTTTCAGCGGCAATCAATTCGCCCCTGCCGCGCAGGCGTGAGCCGACTTTCACCGCCGAAGGAAACCGCAGCTTGTCGGTACCGTAGTTCACACCCATCTTCATGTTCTTCAGCGTGGCGATCTCCGGCAAAAAGCGCGCAACCAGCGACAGCGACAAATAACCATGCGCGATGCAAGCGCCAAACGGGCCGTCCTTGGCCTTGACGGGATCAACGTGGATCCACTGATGATCATCCGTGGCATCAGCAAACAGATTGATGCGCTGCTGCGTGATTGTCACCCACTCGCTTTCGCCAAGCGGGTTACCGACCAGACCCAGCACATCGTCAATCGAACCGAATACAGGTTTCATACGACATCCCTTATGAGCGTTGCGACGATGCGGAAATCACTTCGCCGACTAGATAAGAGGAATACTCGGAAGCGAGAAACACCATGACATTGGCGATCTCGAAAGCTTCCGCGCCACGGCCGAAAGCCTCGCGGCTGGCGAGTTCGTTGAGTAGCGATTCCGGCGCACTCTTGCGCAGGTGATCGTGGAACACGATCGATGGCGACACCGCGTTGATGCGGATGCCGAAGTCGGCGGCTTCCAGCGCGGAACAGCGCGTCAGCGCCATCACGCCCGCTTTCGCTGCCGCGTAATGCGCCTGCTCCTTCTGCGCGCGCCAGCCGAGCACCGAGGCGTTGTTGACAATCGCGCCGCGACCGCGCGGCTGCATTTTTTTCAGCATCGCGCGGGTCATGCGGAAGGTGCCGGTGAGGGTCACGTCCAGCACCTTGTTCCATTCCTCGTCGGTCATGTCGACGACGCGCTTGCTGCCGCCGAGTCCGGCGTTGTTGATCAACATGTCAACGCCGCCGAGCTTGTCTTCGGCAGCATCGACCAGCGTCTGCACATCGGCCTCGACCGCGACATTGCAAACCTGACCGAATACCTGCGCCTCCGGAAATTCTTTCTGCAGTGCATCGGCGGCTTCGGCGGTGCGGCGCGGATGAACATCCGACAGCATCAGCGCGCGTGCACCTTCTTCGAGGCAGCGCTTGGCTGCGGCAAAACCAATGCCACCACCCGCCGCAGCGGTGATCAGCACGCTCTTGCCCTTGAGCAGGCCGTGCGCGGGAACGTAAGGAGGGATCGGTTGCGCCATAAGGTTCTCAGGCTGCGGGACGCGGCTCGCGCGGCATACCGAGCCCGCGTTCCGCAATCAGGTTGAGTTGGATTTCGTTGGTGCCGGCGTAAATCGTGTCGGCACGCGAGAAGAAGAACAGTTGCTGCAGCGGCCGGATCGCGGGGTCGTTCGACGGCGCATCGGCCAGCGGGCCGAGGATATCGACCGCGAGCTTGCCGAGGTCGCGGTGCCAGTTGCTCCAGTAGTACTTGCCGATCAGTGCTTCCTTGCGCAGGGTGGTGCTGTCGCCGCTGAGCATGCGCAGTGCGTTGTAGCGCTGCACGCGCAGGCCCATCCAGGCCTGCGCGATGCGCTGACGAATCTGCGGATTTTTGTCCTTGCCGGTAGAACGTGCGGCGGCGATCACCAGATCGAGTTCGTGCAGGAAATGCGCCTGCTGGCCCAGCGTCGAGGTGCCGCGCTCGGCTTCGAGCAGGCCCATCGCGACTTTCCAGCCGTCGCCGGGCGCACCAACGAGATGATCGGCCTGCGCGATGGCGCCGTCGAAGAACACTTCGTTGAATTCGCTGCCGCCGCCAAGCTGCTTGATCGGGCGGATCTGAATGCCGGGCTGTGCCAGCGGCATCAGCAGGAACACCAGACCCTTGTTGCCCCTGGTGCCGGACTCGCCGCGCGCAAGCACGAAAATCCATTCCGACTCATGCGCCAGCGAGGTCCAGATTTTCTGGCCGGTGACTTTCCATGAACCGTCTGCCTGCTGTTCGGCGCGCGTCTGCACGTTGGCCAGATCGGAACCAGCACCCGGTTCGGAGTAACCCTGCGCCCAATATTCGGTGCCGGCGACGATGCCGGGCAGGAATTTTTCCTTCTGCGCGTCGCTGCCGAACCTGATCAGCGCCGGGCCAATCAGGCCCTCGCCGATGTGGCCCATGCGGCCGGGGCCGCCGGCGCGGGCGTACTCCTCGTGAAAAATTACCTGCTGCTCGATCGACAGACCACGGCCGCCGCAGTCCTTTGGCCAGCCGACACAGGTCCAGCGACCAGCGGCGAGTTCGCGCTCCCATTCCTTGCGCAGCGCGGGATCAGCCTCTTCATCGCCGGGGCCGCCGCGATGCTTCAACGCAGCGTATTTGCCGACGAGGTGCGCGCGCATCCACGCGGCGACCTCGGCGCGGAAAGCTTCGTCGGCGGCGGTCGATTGCAGGTTCATGCGCCAATTCCAATAGAGCCGTAACACGTCGGAAAGCCACAGACCGACGTTACCCGCTCTGCCTGGTTTGCGCAGGAAGATTGTTCTATTTTATTTTCTAATTTTACTTTCATTAAATAATTAAAAACAATCTTGTTGCTTCAATGCTGCACAGCGGGTGACGTGAATAACGCGTTGGCGATCATTTCACGCAGAGCATCGCTGTCGCCGAGCCAGTGACTGCTGGTCTGGGCGCGCTTGAAGTAGAGCTGCGGATCGTACTCCCAGGTGAAGCCGACGCCGCCGTGCAGCTGGATCGCCTCGGCGGCACAGAAGAACAGCGCGTCGCCGGCCAGCGCCTTGGCCATCGCACATTCCAGCGTCAGCGTCTGCGTGTCGGCATTACCCGCTGCCTGCGCCGCGGCGCCGTAGACCGCCGAGCGCAGCGCTTCGACGCGCACCATCATCTCGGCGCAGCGGTGCTTGACCGCCTGGAACGAACCCACCACGCGGCCGAACTGCTTGCGCGTAGCGGTATAGGCAACCGTGAGATCAAGGCATTGCTGCGCGGCGCCGAGTTGCTCGGCGGCGACATAGAGCCGCGCCAACGCGAGGCTGCGCGCAAAGCCGTCGTGGCGCGCGGGATCGTCGACGCGCACTTCTTCCGGCAGCAAGGCATCGAGCAGCACGCGCGAGAAACGGCGCGTGGCGTCCCAGCCGGACGCGGACAGGATCTGCATGCCGTGGGTATCCGCCGGCAGCGCGAACAGCGCGAGGCCATCATCAGCCTGCGCGAAGACCAGGATCAGCTCCGCATCCTCGGCATCGACCACGCGCTCGGCCACACCCTGCAGGCGCCAGCCGCCGCTCATGCGCGTGGCATAAACCGTACTTGCAGCGGCCTGCCAGCCGGCCGCGTCGCTGGGCAACGGCAGCGTCGCACGCAGCCCGCCCTCGGCAATCGACGAAAGATACTGCGCCTGCGCGGCTGCGCTGCCGGTTTCCTTGAGGACATTGGCGGCGAGGCAGGCGGTCGGGAAAAACGGCGCGCACAGCAGGCGACGGCCGATCTGTTCCTGTACCAGCACCAGCTCGACCGCGCCGAGGCCCAGCCCGCCATGCTGCTCCGGCACGGCGATACCGCACCAGCCGAGCTCGCCGGCGATGCGCCTCCAGACGGATTCGTCGTAGCCGCGCTCGCTGACCATGGCTTTGCGCACAGCCGCGCTATCGCTGACGTCGGCGAGAAAAGTCTCGGCGGCGTCGCGAATCATCAACTGGTCATCGTTGAGGGCAAAATCCACGCGGGGCAACCCCAGATTGGAATCTTCGGAATCCCGGACATGCTCGTCCGGCAGATTCCAATTATTCAACGGGGGGCGTTTCGCCTCTTCATCCGTTAGGGTTAAGCGCCAGTCTCCGGCGCAGACCAGCGGTGCCCTGGATTTACCGCCTGAGCAAGGTCACCGTCGCGCCGTTATGCGGCAGCAGCAGGATGTTCCGATGCTGGTCTTCGCGCTCGCCCGGTGAGTCGTCAGGCTTGAAGCGCCGGTGCTTGAGGATGGTACGCATCAGCACGCGAGCCTCAAACATCGCGAAGCGGTCGCCCAGGCAGCGGTGCGCGCCGCCGCCGAACGGCAACCACTTGTAAGGGTCCGGGCGCACGCCCAGAAAACGTTCTGGCATAAAACGCTCCGGTTCTGGGTAGATGTCCGCGCGTTTATGGGCACCGTTGATGTAGATCACGATGATGGTGCCGGCGGGCACCAGCACGTCATTCATCATGAAGTCCTTCTCGGCGTAGCGCAGCGTCACCGGCAGCGCGGGACGCAGGCGCATCACTTCGGTGACCACCGCATCCATGTAATCGTCCTCGCCGCGGGCGAGACTCGCTTCCAGCTTGTCGAGGATTTCCGGGTGGCGCACCAGCCGCTCGGCAACCCAGGATAGCGTCACCGCCGTGGTCTCATGTCCGGCGATCAGCAGCAGCCGCTGAAAGACCGCCAGCATTTTGTCGCTGAGCAGATTGTCCTGATCGGTCGCCTGAAGCTGCAGGAACAGTTCCAGGCAGTCCTTGCGCTCCCCGGTACTGGGGTTGGTCCGACGGAACGCAACTTCTTCCAGCGTGATCGCATCAATCCGCGCGTTGATAGCGTCGAGTTTTCTGAAGCTAGGCCATTTTCCGCGCCGGGTCATGGCGAAGAAATAGCGGCTGATCATGCCCGGCGATGCGAGCATCTGGTCCAGTTCAATGAACGCCTGCTCAAGGCGCTCGCGGCGGCCGGCATCGGTGACGCCGAAGACAACAGCGATGATGACGTCGCGGGCCAGCTTTCGCATCAGCGAGGTGAAGCGCACGGGTTTATCCACCGGCCATTGCGCAATACGCTTCTCTGCGGCCTCTATGATCGTGGCCTCGTAGCCAGCCAGCGCCTTGGCGCCGAAGGCCGGCATCACCTTCTGGCGCAGCAGCGCGTGGTTGGCCCCGTTCCACCATTCGATCATTTCCGTGCCGAAGATCGCCTCGTGTGGCGCCATTCGCCGCAGGGCCTCGCCGAAGCGGATGGCGCCGCTGTGATCGGTGAAGATGGCGCGGCAATCCGCCGGCGACGATGTCACCAGCAGCGTCGGCAGCAGCGGCACTTTCACCACCACACGCTCGCCCAGTTTCTCGAAGTGCTTGCGAGCGAACTCCGGCGCTGCCCAGTATGAGACGAAGCCCAGCAGGGAGTGGTAGGGCGGGCGCGGCAACGTATCCATGCTGCGCACGGCAGGACTGTCGACGGTGGCGCCTGATATCACGCTATTCATGCAATCTATTCAAAAGAATTATATAATTCTTTTGTAGAGTAGCTATGGCTGTAGACCCTGTCAACACTTCGGGCGGAAGTTTCTGCCCTGCCGGGCAACCGCCACGTCAGCCCGACAACACCCCAGGCCGCGTGGCACAATCGCCGTAATACGCATTCACACCGCGCAAAAGGACGCGATCGCTCGAATGGGAAAACTTTCCGGGTCTCATGCTGCCGACGCCGCCGGCCTGCCTCGCGGGCGTAACAGCCTGTCGCTTTCCGAGGCGCGGCAAGCGCAGCGACGGCGCTTGGTGCGTGCTGCCATCGAGGCCTTTGCGGAACTGGGTTACGCGGCTGCGACCATCAGCGATATCGTGAGCCGCGCACGGGTGTCTCGGCAAGTTTTCTACGAGTTGTTCGAGACCAAGGAAGACTGTTTCCTCGCCGCCGAGGAACTAGGTCGCGAAGCGGTGTTTGCAGGTGCGATGGCGCTGAGTACGCAGATCCTTGGTGATGGTGACGAATGGCTGCGCACAATTGTGCGGGCCTATCTGCGCATTTGTGCGCAGGAGCCGCAGTTCGTCCGCGCCTGGACTGTGGAGTTTCCGAACGCGGGGCCGCGCACATTGGCGCGGCGCAATGCTTTCTTTGTCGAGCTGGCCACAGCGCTGCGTGAAGGCCATCAGCGGGCACTCGCCAAGACGTCGAAGACTCGATCACCGGCCGTTCCCGACGCCTTCTATGAAGCTGCCATAGGCGGCACGCACGAACTGATCTTTCGCTGCGTCAGCCAGGGCCGCTACAAGGCGCTGCCGGGGCTCGAAGACACTATCGTCGCCTTTATTCTCGCCGCGTTGGGGCAGGGTACAGCGAGCTGATTCGCCGGTCTGATTTCTCCGCATCAAGTTCGCATGGCCTGAAAAGATCTGGATTGACATTGACAACATAAGAACTATATAGTTCTTATGTAATAAATATGAGGGTCAGACATCATGGCTGCCACGCCGATCTTCTCCAGAGCCCAAAGCTCCTTTCCGGTTCGCCGCATGAGCTTCAAGTTCCAGGAGTCTGCGCGCTACTGGTTCGATAACGATCCCTACTTCACCCATTTCATGAACGCGATGTCGGGCATCTTTCCGCAGGGTGAACGCTATCTGATGGAAGCACTGCGCGAGATTCGGGAGCAGATCGAGAACCCGGCGCTGCAAGCGGACATCCGCGCTTTCATCGGCCAGGAAGCGATGCACTCGAACGAGCACACCGCCTTCAACCGTTATGCCGATGAGCAGGGCATTGATATCGGTGCCCTCGAACAACGGATGAACCGGATTTACACGCTGCTGAAGAAATGGCTGCCGACCATGCACAACATGGCGATCGGCTGCGCGATTGAGCACACCACCGCGACGCTGGGCGCCGAATTGCTGCGCCGCGACGACTGGAACCGGCGCATGAAGGGACCGGTCGCAGAACTGTGGTTGTGGCATGCACTGGAAGAAAACGAACACAAGGCGGTGTTCATGGATGCCTATCGCGCGGCGGGCGGCGGCTACGGCCTGCGTGCGTTCTACATGGCTAGCGCCGGCAGCATCCTGGCGATCCTGATCGCGCACAACCTGCTGCGTCTGGTGCAGGCCGACGGAAACCTCTCGGCGCGCCGACTCATCAAGTTCCTGTGGACGTTTGCAGGCCCCAAGGGCCTCGTCAGTGCCAGGGTGATCCGTGAGTTTCTGGACTATTACCGGCCGGGTTTTCACCCCAGGGATCACGACACCCGGTTACTCGAGCAGCAGTGGCGGGACCGCATGTCGCTCTCCAGCGCGGCTTGACCACAGAGGCCGCACACATGACCAGGATACTCAACATCGCTACGGCCACCGCGGTGCTCCTGGCCCCGGCCGATGGGTGCCAGCAGCCTGCCTGATACGAGGAAGGATCTAGGATTCGATTTCCATCGGCAGCGCCGCTCGCAACCTGGGCAGGACAAGACCGGCTATGCCATGCACGGCACCACGGCTGATATTCCACCAATCAAAGTAGTCACGCCACAGCACGATGCGGCCCCGCTCGACACGGAAGGTCCCGCAAACCCAAAAACGTAGATGCAACGGTCCCAACTTCAGCATATCGGTGCGCTCGGTCATGACAATGTCGCCGTTGGTTGCGATGCGATGTATTTGCACCTCGAAACCGACGCCATGCTCTAACGCGAACTCGAACAGACGCGCTACGCGCGGTCCACTCTTGAGTGTGGGTAATGAGACATTGATGTAACTCAGATCAGGGGCGAGCAATGCAGCAATGCGAGCGTGATTCTTGGCCTCAATCGCATGCAGAAACTGGGTGACGACATCCTCTGGCGCGAGTGTCACGGTGGCCGGAGCCTTGCTACGAATCTTGGTCATCGATCTGCGGACCTCTGGAATGATGTGTGGAATCCCTGTAGTCAGGCGGCGGCGAACGACATGCGGAGCTCTCCCAGCCTCGGCGCGAGACTTATAACCGGTCCAGTGCCACCCGCAGCGGATTGATCCAGCGCGTCTTGCGCGGGGCATGGGCCTTGGACGGCTTGCCGTCGAATTCCAGCACGCCGTCCTCGATGCTGCCGCGGCGCATCACCGGGATATCGCGCAGGTAATCCTGCGTGACCTGCCAGGGCGAGCGGCTGCCCTGGCGCGGCAGGCTGTCGGCGGCGCGCCGGACATAGCCGGAGGAGAGACCGCCGAATACGGTGTCCTCGGTGGCGCAGCCCTCGTGGTCACGCGCCATGGCGACGCGATAACCGTGTTGATCCATGTGCTTGAGCAGACGACAGACGTATTCGCTGGCGAGATCCGCCTTCAGCGTCCACGAGGCATTGGTGTAGCCGAACACGATCGCGGCATTGGGGACGCCCTCGACCAGCACGCCCTTGTAGGTGAGCCGGTCCTTGACCGGCACCGGCGCGGCGTCGTTGTACTCCTGGACGCCGCCTAACCGTTGCACGTTCAGGC
>JBOICK010000008.1:0-11378 GCA_050739895.1 Stenotrophobium sp. | reverse complement strand
TGATCGTGCCGGTCATGGGTACGCCACGCACCGTCGCCGGCGATGACATTACTACCGATGCCAACAAGTGCCAGCTCAAGCCGCTGAACCGTAGCGACAACTACGGCGCAACTGCGTTTACCGACGCCCAGTGGGCGCAGATGCAGACACTGTTCCCCGACGGCGTCTGCGATTTCAGCAAGCCCGGCGTGAGCCAGCAACCGACGATTCCCTGGCAGACCTACCAGAACGCCCAGGGGGGTGTGATCTATGGCGGCCAGGCACTGCCACCGGCACCGGCCAATTCCGGCGGCGGCTGGGCCAGTCTGGCGTTCGAAGAGTTTTCATCCGCGCTATAGACAATTCTGAGCAAATATCCAAGCCGGTTTTCCGTTTTACTGCTCATTTATCCTGCTGGCGCTGAGCTTGTCCGGCAGCGACAGTTCCGTGCCGGCTACCAATGCGGGCAGTGCAGAGCACAAGCGCAATCAGGCGATGGCCGACGCGGTGCCGCCGCCGGAAGGAACCTGTCGGCGATTGAGGGGGCTGACTTGATTGCCGGATAAGTTTTGTCAGGGCTTGGGTTTATGTGAAAGTATCCGCCTACAAAAAGCGGATCAGCCATAAACCGAGGAGCAGACCATGAAGTTTTCCTACAAGCAGACCTTTCCGGCCAAGGCCGATGCCGTGCTGGGCATGTTTTGCAACCCGGCCTATCACGAGAAGCTGCAGGCGGCGCTCGGTGCAACGGATTACAGGCAGCTGGAGCACAGTGACGACGGCAAGGTCTTTCGCATCAAGTGCGCCTACCTGGTCAAGTCCGATGTGCCGCTGCCGGGCTTCGCCAAGAAGATTCTCGGCGAGACCTCCAGCGTCACCCAGGAGGAGCGCTGGGACCGCGCCAGCAAGACCGGCGAGGTTGTCATCCAGGTCAAGGGCCTGCCGGCGGCGACGCGCTGCGCGACCTCGCTCAAGGATGCGGGCACCGGCTCGACCAAGAATTTCGATTGGGAAGTGAACGTCAAGATTCCGCTGATCGGCGGCAAGATCGAACAACTCATCGTCGACGATATCAAGAAAAAGAACCCGATCGACGAGGCGGCGACTAGAAAGCTGCTGAAGGAATTTTGAGGCGACGGTTTTGCCCACCCGCTGTGCATGGTCGTGCTACGAAAATTGTTTATATTTATAATATATTTAATTAATAATTAAATATATTAAAACATACTGGCAGTCATGCGTAGCACAGCGGGTGGCGCAAGCTGCCGAGCGCAGCAGCTTGATTCTCAGCCGGGCAGCCGCAGGGACAGTAACAGTGCACAGAAATAACCCAGCGCGGCGGCGGCGAGCAGGCTGGCGCCGGCCTGCCAGCGCAGGCGCCGCGCGAGCACGGATTGCGACAGGGTGGAGAGGATGAACGGCCGGCCATCATGCGGCGCGCTGAGCACGTGCAGATCCGGATTGATCGCATTCTGCAGCGCATGCTGGCGCACTTCGTCGAGCGCCGCGCGGCGCACCGCTTCCCATTCCTGCAGGTCGATCTGGCCGTCGTGGTTGGTGTCGAAGCGCGCCAGCAGGCGGGCCTGGTCGCGCTTCCATTCGGCGAGCAGGTCACGGACGTCCGCGGCTTCATCGAACGCACGCTCGGCGCCCTGGCTGCGAAACCAGCCAAGCGTGCACAGCAGGTCGCCGATGCGAATCAGCTGTTCGCGGTAACGGTAATCGCCGAAGCTGAGCCAGCCGCCGTCAGGCCCGCGGCCCGGTTTTTCCGTGGGGCCGCGCCAGCTGCGCGAGACGCTGGGATTAATGTGCGCATGGTCAGGATCGATGATGCAGTCGCCGGTGGTGTCAGACAGCAGGAATAGCTCGCCGGAAGTGGCCTTTTCGATCAGTTGCCATTCGTCGCGCTTGTCGCCGCGTTCGCGGTGCTCGACGCGGTAGCTCCACCAGACGCAGGATGTGCCGCTCAGTGGCGACACGATGACCGGGCCGGGCATCAGGCCGGCGCGGCCGCTGAGCTCGACATAGCCTTGCGCGGCGGAGCGGATCAGCGAAGTAGGGGTGTCTTCCATCAGCCGCGCGCGGCGCAGCAGTACGAAACAGCAGCCGAAGCAGAACAGGCAGGCCGCACCGCCGGCGATGGTGCAGAGCCAGAATGGCGCCGGGCCGGCTTGCGCCAGTTCGGTGATGAAGCCGGGCATCGTCTGCGCCGCCGGATCAGCCGGCAAACAATGCCTTGACGTTGACGTCCTGCTTGTCGTCGCTGCTGAACTGCAGCAGTTGCGCCGGCTTGAATCCGCACAGGCGCGCGACGATCACATCGGGGAATTGTTCGAGCCGTACGTTGTTGACGTTGACCGCTTCGTTGTAGAACTCACGGCGGTCGCTGATGGCGTTTTCCAGCCCGGTGATGCGGCCCAGCAACTGCTGGATCGACTGGTTGGCGCGCAGTTCGGGATAGGCCTCGACGGTGGCAGTGATGCTGCCCAGTCCACTGCGCAAGGCGCCCTGCGCAGTGCCCACGCCCTTGACGTCGCCGGCACTGCGCGCGCTGTCGGCGGCGCTGCGCGCGGCCATGATTTTTTCCAATGTTGTACGTTCGAACTGCATGTGCTGCTTGCAGGCTTCGACCAGCTTGGGCAGTTCGTCATGGCGCTGCACCAGCAGAATGTCGATATTCGCCCAGGCTTTGGCGATGCCGTGTTTCAGGCCGACCAGTCCGTTATAGATGACCACCGTGTACAACAGCAGGCCTGCGACGATTGCAAGCCAGATAAATGTGCTGATCATGGATTCAAGCCCCCGATTGAATGTCTACAAGAATGCTGCAAATGGAATCATCGCGCTACCATAGGCGCCCAGAAAGGCGGTTCCGCGCCCGTCGCGCACCCTGCGCAATCATTTTTGAGGTGTGTTGTGAAAAAGATGCTTTTGAGTTTCCCCCGCATATTATGCGTTCTCGCCGCCGTGCTTGCGCTGGCGGGCTGCAGCCAGCAGCAGGTGCTGAATTCGCTGACCACCGATACCGGCTATAGCGTAGTCAGCAACATCCCGTTCAGTTACGAGCATCCGCTACTGGGCCTGGACGTCTACACACCGACCAACGTGCAGAATGCGCCGGTGATCGTGTTCTTTTACGGCGGCCGCTGGTCCAGCGGCAGCAAGGACGCCTACAAGTTCGTCGGCCAGGCGCTGACCTCGCAGGGTTTCGTCTCGGTGATCGCGGATTACCGCAAGTATCCGCAGGTGCGCTTCCCGGAGTTTGTGAAGGACGGTGCGCGCGCAGTGCAGTGGACCCATGACAACATCCGCCAGTATGGCGGCGACCCGGCCAAGCTGTTCGTGATGGGCCATGACGCCGGCGCCTACATCGCCGCAATGCTGGCCCTCAACGACAGCTATCTCCAGGCCGTCGGCGGCAGCCGCAGCTGGCTGCGTGGCATGATCGGGCTGGCCGGTCCTTACGACTTCATGCCGATCATCGCGCCCGATCTGCGTGACATGTTCGGGCCACCGGAGCAGTTTGCGCAGTCGCAACCGATCATGTTCGTTGATGGCCACAACCCGCCACTGCTGCTGATGACCGGCCTCGATGACGACTCGGTGCTGGCCAAGAACACACAGGCACTGGCCAAGTCTGTGGCCAGCGCCGGCGGGCCGGTGGAGACGGTGTATTACCCAAAGTTGAGCCATTCGATGATCCTGGCGACGCTGGCCGCGCCGTTGCGCAAGAACTCCGATGTGCTGGCGAACATCGTCGATTTCGTCCATCGGCGCGAGAACCCGGCGCCCGCATCCGCAAATGCCGCGCCGCCGCCCGAGAATATCCAGGTTCAGCCCTTGCAACTGATGCCATCCGACGATATCGCGCCGGCGCCGGTCGTGACACCGCAACCCAGTCCAAGCCAAGCTCCGAACCCAAGCACGCCGGCTCCGGTGCCGGTACCGCCCTGATGACCGAGGCGTTCAGGATCGTCGAGGTCGGGCCGCGCGATGGCCTGCAGAATGAATCGCGGATGGTGCCCGCGGCGACCAAGATTGAACTGATCCGCCAGCTTGCCGATTGCGGCTTGCGCACGATTGAAGCGACCAGCTTCGTCAGCCCCAAATGGGTGCCGCAGATGGCCGATGCCGATGCGGTGCTCGCCGGCATCGCACAGCATGCCGGTGTGCGTTATCCGGTACTGGTGCCCAACCTGCAGGGGCTGGAGCGCGCCCGTGCAGCCGGCGTGCAGGAGATCGCGGTATTCACCGCGGCCTCCAGTGCATTTACCCGGAAGAACATCAATGCCAGTGTCGACGAGTCGCTGGCGCGGCTGGCGCCGGTGATGGCACAGGCGCTGGCAGCGGGTCTGCGGGTGCGCGGCTATGTTTCCACCGTTCTCGGCTGTCCCTACCAGGGTGAGGTGGCGCTGAGCGAAGTCGTGCGCGTGACGCGCGTGCTGGCGGATGCCGGCTGCCATGAGATTTCTCTGGGCGACACCATCGGTGTCGGCACGCCGAGGAAAGCCAAAACGATGTTGATGGCCTGTGCCGACGCGGTCGGCATGGACCGGCTCGCCGTGCATTTCCACGATACCTACGGCCAGGCGCTGGCGAATATTTTTGCCTGCGTCGAGGCTGGCGTGCGCGTCGCCGATGCCTCGGTGTCCGGCCTTGGCGGTTGCCCGTATGCACAGGGCGCCAGCGGCAATGTCGCAACCGAGGACCTGGTCTACATGCTGCACGGCATGGGTTTTGATACCGGTGTGAACCTGCAGAAACTGATCAGCACTTCACGCTGGATTTCCGCACAGTTGCAGCGCACGCCCGCGAGCAAGCTCGCGCGTCAGGGGACGGCTGTGGCATGAAGGACCCGATCTGGACGCCACGACGGATGCAGCGTGCAGCAACGCAGATGTCGGTGTACGCCGACTGGCTGCGCGATACCGGTCAATGTGCGGTGGAAGCGGATGACTACGCCGCGCTGTGGCGCTGGTCGGTGGCGCAGCCTGCTGCATTCTGGGCGTCGGTGTGGAGTTACTGCGACGTGCGTGCGCAGCGCGAAGCCGACCAGGTGCTGCTGCACGGCGATGCCATGCCCGGGGCCCAGTGGTTCGAAGGTGCGCAACTCAATTTCGCCGAAAACCTGTTGCGCTTCGACGATGACCGCATAGCGCTGGTGGCCTGCGACGAGCGTGGCCGCCGCCGTGAAATCAGCTATGCCGATTTGCGCAGCCGTGTGGCGGAAATCGCCGCCGCGCTGGCTGCCGATGGCGTGGTTGCAGGCGACCGCGTCGCCGGCTTCATGCCCAATACGATTGAAACCGTGGTGGCGATGCTCGCGACCACCAGCCTCGGCGCGCTGTGGTCGTCGTGCTCACCGGATTTTGGCGAAGCCGGGGTGCTCGATCGCTTCGGCCAGATCACGCCCAAAGTGCTGTTCGCCTGCGACGGTTATACCTATGCCGGCAAGGCGGTGGATACGCGCGAGCGCATCGCCCGCGTCCGTGCCGCGCTGCCCGGGTTGCAGCGGCTGGTGATCGTGCCGTTCCTCAATGATGTGCCGGACCTCACATCGTTGCCGGACGCTGTACTGATGCCGGACTACGGCCAGCGCGGTGCGGAATTGCGCTTCACGACTATGCCGTTCGATGCGCCGCTGTATGTGATGTATTCCTCCGGCACTACCGGCAAGCCCAAGTGCATCGTCCACGGCGCCGGCGGCACGCTGCTGCAGCACCTCAAGGAACTGGTGCTGCATACCGATCTCGCCACCCGCGATGTGATGTTTTTCTTCACCACCTGTGGCTGGATGATGTGGAACTGGATGGTGTCGGGGCTGGCGACCGGCGCAACGCTGGTGCTCTATGACGGCTCGCCGTTTCAGCCTGGCGCTGCGGCGCTGTGGCAGATCGTCGAGCGCGAGGGCGTGACTCACTTCGGCACCAGCCCAAAATATCTCTCCGCGCTGGACAAGGACGGCTACCGGCCCTTCGAAAAGCATGTGCTGAATCGCCTGCGCGTGCTGCTGTCCACCGGTTCACCGCTGGCGCCGGAGCAATTCGACTTCGTCTACGGTGCGGTCAAGCAAGACCTGCACCTGGCCTCGATTTCCGGCGGCACCGACATCATTTCCTGTTTCGCGCTCGGCAATCCGTGGTCGCCGGTGTATCGCGGTGAGTTGCAGGGACCGGGGCTGGGCATGGCGGTGGACGTGTTCGACGATGCCGGCCAGCCCCTGCGCGGGGCGCCGGGTGAACTGGTCTGCACCAAACCCTTTCCGTCGATGCCGGTCGGTTTCTGGAACGACCCGGACGGCGCGCGCTACCGCGCCGCGTATTTCGAGCGCTTCCCCGGCGTCTGGCATCACGGCGACTACTGCGAAATCACCGTGCACGGTGGCCTGCGCATCAGCGGCCGTTCTGACGCCACGCTCAACCCCGGCGGCGTGCGCATCGGTACCGCCGAGATTTACCGCGTGGTCGATGCGCTGCCGGAGGTGCTGGAGTCGGTGGTGGTCGGCCAGCGCCACGACAACGACGACCGCGTGCTGCTGTTCGTGCGCCTGCGCGACGGCGTGATGTGGTCGGACGCGCTTGCGGCTAGAATCCGCGCCGCGATCCGCGCCGAACTGACGCCGCGGCACGTGCCGGCCAAGGTCTTGCCTTGCCCGGAAGTGCCGCGCACCATCAGCGGCAAGATCACCGAAATCGCCGTGCGCGACCTGCTGCACGGCAAGACGGTAAAAAACACCGACGCCCTGGCGAATCCGCAGGCGCTGGATTATTTCAAGAATCTGCCCAGGGAGGCTTTGTTCTGACATGACCCGCAAACTTGTTTTGCTGCGCCACGGCCAAAGCCAGTGGAACCTCGACAACCGCTTCACCGGCTGGGTCGACGTCGACATCACCGAGCAGGGCCGCCGCGAAGCACAGGCCGCCGGCAAGCTGATGCGTGAGGAAGGGCTGATGTTCGATGTCGCGCACACTTCGGTGCTGCGCCGCGCAATCCACACCCTGCAGGCGGCACTCGACGAGATGGACCAGGCCTGGCTGCCGGTCAACAAGACCTGGCGGCTCAACGAACGTCACTACGGCGCGCTGCAAGGACTGGACAAGGCCGAGACTACCGCCAAATATGGTGAAGCGCAGGTCAAGATCTGGCGGCGCTCCTACGACATCCCGCCGCCGCCGATGGATGCGCACGACGGCGGGCATCCCAGGTTTGACCGCCGCTACGCCCGGCTCGATGAGCAGGTGCTGCCAGCGACCGAATCGCTCAAGACCACACTCGACCGCGTGCTGCCGTACTGGCACGATGCGATTGCGCCGCAGATTAAGAGCGGCCGCGTCGTACTGGTCACTGCACACGGCAACTCGCTGCGCGCGCTCTACAAGTATCTCAACAACATTGCCGATGAGCAGATCGTCGAACTCAATATTCCCACCGGCATCCCGCTGCTGTTCGAGCTACACGACAATCTGACGGTGAAAAATTTCCGCTATCTCGGCGATCCCGAGGCGGCGAAGAAAGCGGCGGAGGCGGTGGCCAACCAAGCGAAGACTGCGACTCGATAGTCGTTGGCTCGGATGGTGCGTACAGTACTTCCTCGCTTTTACTTTCGCGCATGCGGCGAGCGGCCATTTTCGAGTCGCCCGCTCTTGCCTTCAGTGAGAGTGAGATTGTTATTAATTGTATTTATAAACATAAATAGATAAATAATTAATAACACATTGCCGACGCCATGCCGCGAGAGCGGGTGGCGTAAAAAGCCTGGTATACGGCGTTCAGCGGTAATCGCCGGCGATTGCGCTTGCGTAAAGCTCTCCGGCACTGTTTGCAGTCGCCACTGCAGCACGCACTTCACTGCGCGTCATGTCCAGCACACGTAGCTTGCCGCCGATTTCGGCGACGGTCTCGATGCGGCGGTATGTCTCCGCATGCGCCTGGGCATAGCGAGCCAGGCCTTGCAGCATCGGTAGTGCGTTCGCGAATTGGGTTCCATGCGGATCGACGATATCAGCGACGATCCGTCCGCCCTGTTCCGCGAAGAAAACGAAATCGGGGCGCATCATTTTGACCTCGCTGCCTTCTAGGTAGCCGATTCCCAGCGAATCCTGCGAAGGGCGATTCGGGTTGCGATACCAGAACCGAAAACCCTCGCGCTGCGTTTCCGTCTTCAGCACGGTTCTTTCCCAATCGTTCAATTCAGCCGGGTACTGCCCCTGTGGATCGCACAACAGATGCCGCGCATACGCGGGAATCTTCGTTTCCGTGCCATCCTTTTCCCGCGCCGCCGTCGGCTCGAAGCGCGACACCGGCCGGGCCAAGTCTACGTCCTGCGGCTCGCTGCTCAGCGCGACGATCTGGCGATAGGCTTCCTGCCGGTCGTCAGGCAATTGCTTGATCCTGTCCTTGTATTCGGCCAGCCATGCATCGGCCAGCTTCGCGGCTTCAGTATCGAAGACCACTGGCAGGTTCTCCAGCAAGTGCAGCGCCGCCACGTCCTCGCGCGCTTCGATCAGCGCATCGTCGAAGTCGTCTCCGCCTTTGCGCTTGGCACGTTCCACCGTGTAGGTACGGGCAATATCCGGGCTGAGGATGCGCGCGCTGCGGCGGAAGGCATCGCCGATCACGGCATCGTCGGCACCTTCCTCGAAGGCTTGGTCACGGATTTCGCCACTTTGCAGGGCGGCGATGATGGTGCGTCCCTCGACCGTCAGCACCGATGCGCGCTTGTCCGCAAACTTCTTCGCAGGATCGGCGACGATGGCGTCCAGAACTGCGTGCATCGACGCGTGTGCCTTGCCGCCGGCACCAGATAGCAGGCCGTCAGACGCCAGTTCATGCGCCAATGCGGTCAAGCGCACCGGCGGCTTGGCGCCACGCTGCGGCCGCGTTTGCGATGGCAGCGAAACAAACTTCGTCCACACCGATTCCGGCGCCTCGGGGTTCGGCTTCATTTCCATTGGGCTGATGAGGATGCGTCCCGTGGGCGGAATTCCGCCGCTGCCGTCCTGCAGCGACTTCACCACCTGCTCGACCGTTTCCTTGTCGAAAAAGGGCAGCAGGCAGTCCACCGAATTCAGCCGGTCGTTGCCAGGGATGCGCCGCGCCAGCGGCGTGCGCACCATGCGCCCCAACAACTGCGCGATGTGGGTGGGGTCGCTGGCTGGGCGAAACGACACCATCACCTCGGCACGTGGGCAATCCCAGCCGGTACTGATGGCATCCTTGGCGATCAGGACGCGGATGGATGCGTCGTCCTGCACGCGTTCGGGCGCGACATGCGGCACCTTGTAGCGTCCGAAGTCCTGAGTCTTGTGGTCGCCGAGCACGTGCGCGACCGAGGTTTCCGGCAACTCGGGCCATTGCTGGAAGATCGTGTCCAGCCACTGGCCGATCAGGTTCGGGTTCGGCGTGTTCGGCACCTGCAACACCATCAGCGGCAGCACGGGTTCGCCACTGCCTTGCTGCGCGGCATAGGCCGCCCATTCGGCGCTGGATTCGCGCAGCTTGTCGGCGGCGCGGCGCACCAGAACGGTGTCGAAGCGGCCCGCTTCGTCGGGAATGTCCAGCGCGATGGTGTCCTTCAGCAGGCCGGAATCCTGTACGCGGCTTGCGTCCACCAAAACGGGTTTGAGCACATCGTGCCCGCGCATGCCGTCGATGGCCTTGTTGAAGCGTTCCACCGTGGCCGAGATGCCCCACACCACGGGAATACCCGGCACACCATTCTCGCCGTTGATCAGGCGCTGGACGATGGTGGCGCGTTCGCTGTTCTCGCGGCCCATGCCGCGGTGGGCTTCGTCCAGCACCAGGTATAGCGTCAATGCCGGGTCTTCGATGGTGCTGCGGATCGTGTCCCAAAGGGTGAATGCCTGCGCATCGGGACGGGTCAGCAGATCGTCTCCGCCTTCGAACCCGCGAACCAGCAAGCTGTTCCTGCCCAGTTTCTGGGCGTTGAGGAAGTAGATTTTTCCGGCCTCGAATCGGGGGCGGCTGAAGGGATGCTCCACCACCACCAGATCGGTATGCCGCAGACGGTCCGAGGCTTCCATCAGGCGGAAGCGGGTTTGTTCGTTGAGCGAAGGATCGTCACTGAACCAGATCACCACCGCGCCGGGGTCGCGGTCGAACTCGAAACCATCGTCGCCATGAAACAGCGCCTCGAATACCGCCGCCGCCATGACCGTCTTGCCGGCGCCGGTGGCGGCGGTCAGCGAGAACGCGTGCTTGTCGTGCTCGTTGCGCCAGCGTTTGCGTGCCTTTCCCAGGTTGGACAGCACATCGCGCACGGCGTCGTTCTGATAATCCTTGAGCGTGAACTTCATGCCTCGTCTCCGTTGGCGAAGCCGAAATTGGTCAGGTAGGACTCATACAGCCGCACCGCCTCCACGCCTTCGGGCAGGCGGCGCGCCAGCGTCTGGAAGCGGCGCTCGTCGTCGGTGACGAGGTAGGCGATGCGCAGGTCGTCGGCCTTGCGCACGGCCTTGAGGAAGTCCGTCGCGCAATCCAGTTCGGTCAGCAGGCCATAGGCCTCGGCCACGTCCCAGCCGTCGGCGGGGAGTTTTTCGATGCGGCGCCCGCGGCTGCCGGCGCGCAGCCACAGCAGCGGTGCGATGTGCGCGAACGCGGTCTGGTAACTCACCGCCAGCGGCGATTCGTAGGTCAGGGTGAAAAACTCGGCGTTCTCCGCAAAGCCATCGGCCATCGGGAATTCGTCGGTGAACTTGTAGTCGCCCTTGATCGGCTGACCGTCCGGCGTCTTGCCGGTGATTGCGGCCTGCACGCGCGGTTTGGTGATGTAGTCGCAGATGCCCAGCGCTTCCCATTCGGTGTCGCCAGCGCGCAAGCCCTGCGCGCGCAACGCCTTCTGCTCATCCGCACCGACTTCATTGTTGGTGACGCTGATGCACTGGCGGTGACCGCCGTCCTGCTTGTTGAGGCGCATCACGGCGTGGGCGGTGGTGCCGGAGCCGGAGAAGAAGTCGAGGACAACGGATTTTTCCTTGTTACGCAGGAAAAAACGAAGTGCGTCTTCTACCGCAAACAACGCCTTTGGGAATGGAAATTTTCTATTGGGAATAAAACGATCAACAAGCCTGCTGCCGTGCCATCCGGCATCATGGGAAACTTTCGCCCATACCGTCATTGGCTTCATCCCCTTGTCCTTCGTATGTACCCATTTGGGCGTATTGGGGAAACCCTCTAATTTGATGTCACCTTTTTCAGCGGCCTCTACATATCCAGATGTGAGGTAATAGATCATTGCCTTCTGGTGTTTTTGGGGTTGAATGGCGCCAATCTTCACGTAGCCATTCGGGATGTATTCCTCCAGCTTCTCTCGTGAAAGCCCCCATGACATTTCTTGGCCACCCGCGAGAACAGGGAACACAGCTATTGTGCCTTCAGGT
>JBOICK010000007.1:0-20438 GCA_050739895.1 Stenotrophobium sp. | reverse complement strand
AGGAACGTTGCATGTCTAATATGGTTAACGGTACCGTCAAGTGGTTCAACGACGCCAAGGGTTTCGGTTTCATCACTCCTGATGGCGGCGGCGAAGATCTCTTCGCCCACTTCAAGGAAATCCAGGGCTCGGGCTTCAAGACCCTGAAGGAAGGCCAGAAGGTTGAGTTCGAAGTGAAGCGCGGCCCCAAGGGTCTGCAGGCTTCGCTGATCCGCCCTCTGTAAGCTTTCACCCGTTGTTAAGAACCGCGGCCTTGTGCCGCGGTTTTTTTATGCGTTGGATTCGTGCGTCAGGCGGCGATTGCAGCGACCGTGACCGCGACGCCGCTGAACGCGCTGTTGCCCGAAACCTCGTCGAGTTCCAACTCGTCGGTGAGATCATTGATGCTCACTCCCGCATGCGCCTCCGCGACGGCCAGCGCCACGCCCGCGCGCGCATGACCCCAGCCGTGCGGCAGGCTGACGACGCCCGGCATCATTTCCTCGGTGGCTTGCAGCACCACCTCGACTTCGCCGACGCGCGAGCGCACCCGCACCAGGCTGCCGTCGGCCAGTCCGCGCGTCTGCGCATCCTGCGGGTGCATCAGCAGCAGGCAGCGTGGCTTGCCTTTGACCAGCCGCTCGGAATTGTGCATCCAGGAGTTGTTGCTGCGCAGGTGGCGGCGGCCGATCAGTTTCAATTCCTGCACCGGCGAGTCGCTCAGCAGTTCGCGCGCGGCGCGTGGCAGGTCGGCGATCAACTCCGGCGGCGCGCAATGGATGCGCTTGTCAGCCGTCTGCAGACGTACGGGCAGCGACGGCTGCAGTGGCCCGAGATCGAGGCCGTGCGGATGTTCGCAGAGTTTTTTCAGACTCAACGCCAGCGGATTTTTTCGTGATGCGGAGTACGGTCCGCTCTGCAGGCCCATGTCGACGATCTGGTCGGGCCGCACTGCCATGCCCGGCTTTGCACCTAGTGCGCTGCCGATGCGCTTGCCCAGTTCGGTGAAGATTTCCCAGTCGTGCTTTGTGCCCTCGGGCTTGTCGAACAGCGGCGTGTTGTAGCGCGCGACATTGCGCACCGCGAAGACGTTGAAAATCAGGTCGTAGTGATCGTGCTCCAACACGCAGGTCGGCGGCAGGATGATGTGCGCGTGGCGCGTTGTTTCGTTGAGATAGAAATCGACGCAGACCATGAAGTCCAGCGTCGCCAGAGCCTGGTCGAGCTGACGGCCGTTGGGCGTCGACAGCACAGGGTTGCCGGCGATCGTGATCATGGCGCGGATCTGGTCCTTGCCGGGCGTGAGGATTTCCTCGGCCAGCGCCGACACCGGCAGTTCACCGCCAAACTCGGGCAAGCCGCGCACGCGGCTCTTCCACGCGCCGTAGTGGCCGGGCTTGGAGCCGGGCGAATCGATCAGGTCCACCGCCGCGCTGGTGAACAGCGCGCCGCCGGGGCGGTCGAGATTGCCGGTGACGATGTTGATCAACTGAATCGCCCACTGGCACAAGGTGCCGTGGGCCTGGGTGGAGACGCCGACGCGGCCGTAGCAGGCCGCGCTTTCGGCGGCGGCGAGCTCGCGTGCGATGCGGCGGATGTCGCTCGCGGCGACGCCGGTCGCGGCTGCGGCGCGTTCGGCGCTGAACGGTGCGATGGCGGCGCGCACCGCGTCGAGCCCATCGGCGATTTTTGCCAGCGCGCCGGGCTTGACGAGGTTTTCCTCGAACAGCGTGTGCAGCAGCGCCAGCAGGAAGGCTGCGTCCGTGCCGGGACGGATGAAGTGGTGCTCGTCTGCGACCGCCGCGGTTTCGGAGCGGCGCGGATCAATCACCACCATCTTGCCGCCGCGTGCCTGCAGTGCTTTCAGTCGCCCACGGAAATTCGGCACGGTCATGATGCTGCCGTTGGACGCCATCGGGTTGGCGCCGAGCACCAGGAAATACTGCGTGCGGTCGATGTCGGGAATCGGCACCAGCAGCTGGTGGCCGTACATCCAGTAGGCGACCAGCTGGTGCGGCAACTGGTCCACCGAGGTCGCGGAAAAACGGCTGCGCGTTTTCAGTGGGCCCAGCAGATGCTGAGCGTGTGTGAGGCTACCGTAGTTGTGTACCGACGGATTGCCTTGATAGGCGCCGATGCTGTTGGCGCCGTGCTGCGCGCGTATCGCCAGCAGCCGCTCAGCAACTTCGTCAAAGGCCTCGTCCCAGCCGATTTCCCGCCAGCCGCTCGCCATGCGCTTGAGTGGTCGTCGCAGGCGATCCTTGTCTTCGTAAATATCCTTGAGCGCGACCGCCTTGGGGCAGATGTGACCCTGCGAAAACGGATCGTCATCGTCGCCGCGGATCGAGAGGATGTGCTCGCCCTCGACCTTGTACTCCAGGCCACAGATCGCCTCGCACAGGTTGCAGGCGCCGTAATGCGTGCGGACTTCGGTCATGCGTGCATCCGTTCAGTGTCGGGACGAAGTTTTCTTGCCGTCATCCTTGGGCGGCGCGGCATCCGGCTTGTAGTCGCCGATGATGCCTTTCGCCGGACAGATCTTGAACACCGGACATTTTTTGCAGCCTACCGCCAGGGCCACGGGACAGAGCGTCATGATCTCCCTCCTTTGTAACGGCGCAGGTATGCGCGTGGCTCATCCTACGCCGTGCCTCTGTTGTGCTCAATCAAGCCGCAGCGAGGCGAAATCCGGTGCGCGGAAAATGCACGGCAACCCGGCCAGCGCGTGGATCCTCACGCAGCAACACGATCTCTTCCATATCAGCTTTTGCCAGCACGCCGGTAACCGGGTCGGTGCCGTAATCGGTGGCGCTCACCGTGATCGCTGCACCGGGCTGGAGTTGTGAATGGCTGGAAGTGCCGCTGATACCAGCCGGCTCGCTGCTGCGGGCAATCTTGAGCGCATCCTCACCCGACATTTTTTCAGCCTCGCCCTGTCCGAAAGCCATGATTCGCTCGGTCCAGTCGCGAATGCGCGGGTAGGGCTCCAGATGGGCTTTGACGCCAGGGTTGGCATGGATGAACCACATCGCGTGTTGCAGCGAGAAATCCGCCAGGGAAGGCGTGTTCCCCAGAATGAATGGCGCCGCCGCGAGCTGCGTTTCCATCTGGGCGAGGGCAGCGGGCAGTTCGCTCTCGGTGAGTTCACGCGAAGGTCGCCGGCCGCTGCCGCCGGTGAACAGTGCCTTGCGATCCTTCTGGAATTCCTCCGCTGCGCCGGGCGGAAGTTTGCCAAAGAACAAGGCCATGCCCTGTGGCCGCAGGACGACCGGCACGGTGAGGAAAAACAGCGTCTCGCTCCACTGCTCGATTATCGAACAGCTGGCTTCCGTGCCCTTGGGGATCAGTGGCGGCTGCGGCTGAATGCGATCTATCACGCGGGCGATCAGCTTGCTGTCACAGTAGATGTCGGCGCCGATCTGCAGCACCGGCGCACGGCGATAGCCGCCGGTCAGTGCGATGAGGTCCGGCTTGGGCATGATCGTCGGTGTGTGCACCGACTTCCACGCCAGTTTTTTATAGCCCAGGATTGCGCGGACCTTTTCCGAGAACGGCGAGGTGGGGTAATGGTGCAGAATCAGATCAGCCATCGTTAAACTCCTCGTAATGTTGTTCCGATTATCCATGAAAGGAGAGTACATGCCTGCTTCACTGACTCCGTGGGTGCGTCGTGTCGCATGGTTTGACCTCATCGTGACCGCGCCACTGGCACTGCCGGTGCTCAATGACCATGTCGTCGCGCTGCTGTTCTCGGGCTTTGGCTTGCTTGGCGCGCCTGCAGCCTGGTTGCCATTGCCGCTGTCGGCCTCACTGTTCTGCAGCCTCGCGGGTCTGCTCGGCATCCTCTGGAACGGATGCCGCGTGCTGCGGCCGGATGATGTCTTGCTGATGCGCGCCGATGTTCTCGGCCGTTGTGCCGTGGCGACAGCCCTTGCGTATTACCTGCTTGCATGCGCCGCGCCGGTGGTGCTGTGGCTGTTTGTCGCCTCCGAACTGGGTGGTGCTGCGGTAGAGCGCGTGGCATTGGCGCGCGGAGCCGCGAAATGAATTCACGCAGCATCCCGGCGGTGTTCATGCGCGGCGGCACCAGCAAGGCGCTGATGTTCCACGCGCGCGATCTGCCACCGGATCGTGACGACTGGGCGCCGATTTTCCTGCGCGCGATGGGCAGCCCCGATCCTTACGGCCGCCAGCTCGACGGCATGGGCGGCGGTGTGTCCTCGCTGTCCAAGGTCTGCGTGATCGCACCATCCTTGCGTGATGATGCGGACGTCGATTACAGCTTCGTGCAGGTGCTGATCAACGAGGCGCGCGTCGACTATCGCGGCAACTGCGGCAACATGCTCGCAGCGGTCGGCCCGTTTGCGATAGAGGAGGGCCTCGTGCCTGCGCAAGGCGCGCAGGCAGCGGTGCGCATCCACAATACCAATACCGGCAAGCTCATCCATGCCACGTTTGCGCTGCAGGATGGCCGTGCGCGAGAGGACGGCGATCTGGCCATTCCCGGTGTCGCCGGCACCGCTGCGCCGATACGGCTGGATTTCATCGAACCTGGCGGCGCCACCACCGGCAAATTGTTGCCGACCGGCCGAGTCATTGACGAACTGCAAGTCGCGGGCGTCGGCGTTGTGCAGGCGTCGCAGGTTGATGCCGGTAACGCCGCCGTATTTGTGCGCGCCGCCGATGTCGGCATGACCGGTACCGAGTTGCCTGACGCCATTGAACGCGATGCGTCGCTGATGACGCGGCTGCAGGCGATTCGCGAGGCGGCTTCCGTCGCCATGGGCATTGCGCCAACGCTGGAAGATGCGCGCCGCATCGCCGTTGTGCCCTACATCGCTATCGTCTCGCCGCCGCAGGACGCGCGCACGCTCACTGGCGAAATGCTGGGTGCCGATGCGATGGACCTGACCGCGCGCGTCATCGCCAGTGGCCAGCCGCACCGCGCACTGCCGCTCACGGTATCGCTGTGCACTGCCGTGGCCGCGCGCATCACCGGCAGCCTGGTGCATGCCGCTGCATGTAGCGGCGGAAGCGCGCTGCGCATCGGCATGCCTTCCGGCGTGCTCACTCTGGATGCGGAAGTGGAGCGCGATGCCGCCGGCTGGTGCGCGCGGCGCGGATCGTTTTATCGCACCGCGCGGCGCCTGTTCAAGGGCGAAGTGTTTGTGTAGCGGCGGCAGTTTCGGCCCACCCGCTCTCAATGCGTATTGCTCCAAGTATGTTATATAACATTAAATATATAAATATTTAGTTAATATATAAAAACAAATATCCAGTCGTGTGAGTGAGAGCGGGTGGCGCTGTGAGGGTTGTAGGCTGGGATGGAGCGCAGCGAATCCCAGCGATCATGCTCCAATCCCAAGTTTTGCCGGGTTTCGCTACGCTTCAACCCAGCCTACGCTTGAGTTGCTTCTAAAACACTAACAGCAGGAGTGATGACCATGATGCTCGACTGGAACGACTACCAAAAGCAGCTTGCCGCCAACATCGGGCAGATCGGAAAAATCAGCCCGGACACGATACGCGGATACCAGGAGATCAGCGGGGCCGGCAGCAAGACCGGCAAGCTGGATGCCAAGACCCGCGAACTGATCGCGCTGGCGGTCGCGGTGACGCGGCAGTGCGATGGCTGCATCACCGTGCATACGGATGCGGCGGTGAAGCACGGCGCCACCCGCGAGGAAATCGTCGAGGCGCTGGGCGTCGCCATCGCGGTCAATGCTGGCGCGGCGCTGGTGTTTTCGTCGCGGGTCATGGACGCCTATACCGCCAAGACCGTATGAGCGGCAAGCCGGCTTACACCCGGCTCACTCTGGCGTTGCTGTGGATCGCCGCCATTGGCATCGTGCTGTATTGGGTGAGTTACTTCACTGGCGGCGAGGTGCAGGCCAGTGGCGCAAACTGCTACCGCGTGTTCGAGCAGAATTTTCCGTTGCCGGACGGTTTCGTCGCGTTGTGTGCGGTGCTGTGTGCACTGTATCTGCGTCGCGGCAATGAGCATTGTCTGCTGTGGGGCCTGCTGACCGCTGGCGGATTTTTCTTCCTCGGCTTGATCGACATCGCCTACAATCTGTGGAACGGCATGTACGCAATTTTCAGCGCGGCAATGGCGGCGGAGATCGTGATCAACCTGTTCAGCCTCGGCTTCGCGTTGTGGCTCAGCGTGTTTTTCTGGCGCAATCGGCGCGTCTGGTTGCGCTGATTTAGCGCCACGATTACTTGGGCTTGAGCAGTGTGCCGCTGCAGGTGTCGGCGCCGCAGCGGCAGGCCCAGATGCGCTTCAGGCGTGCGGTGTGGCGCTCGGCGAGGCGAATGCCGTAGTCGTAAGTGATCTCCTCCCCGGCGCGGATCTCGCGCAGGGTTTCGATCACCACGCGGTCGCGCGCCGGGTCGCCGCCGGGATGTTCGACCAGCCAGGCCTGGCAGTTGGGCATGCAGCTGTGGTTGATCCAGCGCGCGGCGTTGCCGTCCTGCGCGCCGTCGATGACGTAGTGGTCGTTGAGCGTGAACAGGAAGGTGTGGCCGCTGTCGGCGCCGCCTCCGTGCAGTTGATCGGCTTCTTCGTGACGCAGCAGGCGTCCGCGATAACGGATCAGTTCCTTGCCGGCGGGCAAGTGTTGTGCGGCAAAAACGCCGTTACCGTGGATCGGTGAGCGACGCTGGGCAATCAGGCGTGACATACGGGTATCGTGAAAAAACCGGGACGCGCATTCTCCGGTAAACGGCATCCGCGCGCACCTTTGCCGGTGTAGTGATTTTCTACTTGATCAGCATCCAGTAGATCAGCGCGCCGAACAGTGCGTACTTGATTGCGTAGTAGCCGACTTCGTTCCTGGCCTTCATCCACTTGCCGAGGCGGCGGATGCTGTAGACGTAGGCGAACAGGTGGTTCAGTACGCCGAGCTTTTCGCCGGGCAGGTTGCGCGCGGCGGCGGATGCGACGGCGACGCGGGCGAAGGCGCGGTTGACCAAGCGCGATACCGGGTCCTTGAGCGGGCGCTCGATGTCGGCGAACAGGATGATGCGGTTCATGCCGCTCTTGTTCTCGGCCCAGTGGATGTAGGTCTCGTCGAACATCACGGCCTCGCCATCACGCCAGGAATGCATGTTGCCGTCGACGAAAATGCGGCAATCGTCGGAATTGGGCGTGACCAGTCCAAGGTGATAGCGCAGCGAGCCGGCGAAGGGATCGCGGTGCGGACCGAGTTCGCAGCCGGCGTTGAGCACCGCGAACATCGCGGCTTTGACCGACGGCGTGCGCTTGAGCAATTCAACGGTCTTCGGGCACTGCCGCAGCGCTGATGGCAGGTAGTTGCCGTACCACTTGAGATAAAAGCGGGTCCAGCCCTTGCGGAAAAAGGAATTGAAGCCGAGATCGTTGGTGCCATCGGACGGCCGGATCATGCCCTGTGAATAGAGCTCTTGCGCCTCGTCGCGGATCGTCTGCCAGTTGTCGCTCAGCAGGGTGAGGTCGGGGAACTGGGTGACGTCCTGCATTGGCGTGTTGGGCACTGCCGAGCGCCAGTAGACCAGGATGTTGTAGGGCGCCATCACCGTCGAATGGTCCAGCAGTTGCCGTTGGAAACTATGGCGGATTTTGCCGCGGAAGTGGACGTAGGTTCCGCCCAGCATAAACAGCATGACCACTGCCAGTTTTATTGCCAGTCCCGTCGTCATGTTGAACCTATTCTTCAAAGACAATTGATAATTGTCCTCGAATGATCAAGAGCAGTCCAGATTGGGAATGCAGTTTGATTTTGTACGGCCTTGTGCCGCGCTTGACCAAGGATGCCTAGAAGATGCCCATCGCCAGTCCGGCAGCAAGCGTCAGCCCCAGTTCGCGGCACTGTGCGAGTGCTGCCGCAGCCGGATCGCCTTTGACGATCAGCGCTTCGGCGACCTTGCTCCAGCCGTAGCCCAGGGCAATGCGCTCGATCGCGCGTACCGCGCCGGTGCCATCGTTTTCCGCGTTCACGAATACTGCGTAAGGCAGGCCGGTGACCTTGCCCTGCGCCGGATAGTAGGTGCGGTCGAGGAAATCCTTGACCGCGCCTGACATGTAGCCGAAGTTTTCCGGCGTGCCGATCAGCAGTCCCTGCGCCCACAGCAGATCGTCCAGCCCTGCGGAGAGCGCCTGCAGGCAGCGCAGTTCAATCGTGTCGGAAAACTCTGCAGTGATGCCGTCGCGCACGGCTTGCAGCATCGCCGCCGTGTGTCCGGTCTGGCTGCTGTAGATCAGCAGAAGATGTTTCATGCGGTCAGTGTAATGCAGCCACTGTGAGCGCCGGAGCCGCGTTCAGCCGGGGTTCAGGCTCACAAATGCAGAATTCACACTGTGTGCTGACGCACGGTGTGCAGCGCACCCACTGTCGCATCCTTAATACTGCGCAGTCAGGATGGCTCAAGCGAGCCTTTAAAGTTTTCCGGCGAAATTTTCGCACGGATTTTTCCCCCTAAGAAGGAGCATTGATCATGAGACCGAAACGTTTCAATCACTATCTGTTGCCTATTGTTGTGTTGTCGATTTTGCCTGCCGTGGCTTCCGCATTCGATTACAGCTACGTTGATGGCGGCGTGCTGTATCGCAACACCCACAACAATGATCGGGTGGATAACGGCGGCTTCAACCTCGGAGGTTCCGTGGGCGTGTTGCCTAATATCGCGGTCATCGCCGGCTACAGTGACACCGGCAACTACGATCAGATCGGCGCGGGTGCGTTGTTCCACACGCCAATCAATTCGAGGGTTGACCTCAACCTTGGCGCTACGGTCGAACATGCCGACGGGCATTATCACAGCGACACCGGCCTTGGCTTGCGCGGTGGCGTACGCTGGCAAGTGCTGCCGGCGCTGGAGCTTGATCCACAACTGCGTTACGTCGATCTGAATGGCGGCATGACCTCCGCGCGACTGGGTGCGCTCTATCGCATCAATGACTCGCAGTTGTTTCTGCAGGGCGCGGTACAGGCCGGCGACGACGATCGCGTCGAAGCAGGTGTGCGTTACGCATTTGGCCGGTAATAGAATCCTCTGGCTGCATGCAGTAGAACCGGCCGCCACGTGCGGCCGGCTTTTCGTTGTGGATGCGACAACTGGTTGGACTCCAAGCCCCAGCTTTTGACGGAATTCCTTTATGCCTTCAGCCCCACCAGTACGTGACGTTATTTTTCCGGGCGCAGTTCCCGGCTGTTATGCGCAGCCGCAGGCAGGCCAGCCTGTGCTTGGTTCGGTCGTGGTGCTGATGGAAGCATTTGGCCTGACGCCGCATATCCACGGGGTCTGCGTACGGCTGGCGCAGGCCGGCTATGCCGCTGCCGCGCCGGATTTTTATCGCGGCACCATTTATACCTACGACGATATTCCCGGAATCATGGAGCGGCTGCGCACGCTCGATGACGATGCGCTGATGCGCGAGACCGGCGCCGCACTGGATTTCCTGCAGGCGCAGCCGCTGATCGACCCGGATCGTGTGGCTGTGCTGGGTTACTGCATGGGCGGCCGGCTCGCGTTTCTTGCCGGCAGCCGTCATGCCGCGCGGCTGCAGGCTGTCGCAGCGTTTTATGGCGGAGGCATTGCGCCCGAGGGCCAGGACCGGTTCGGTCGCCGTCCGCCGATACTTGATGCCGAAAATATCCGCGCACCGTTGCTGCTGGTTTATGGCGCGGACGATGCAGGCATCCCCGCCGCCGAACATGCGCGGGTGGTGACGAAATTGTCGGAATTGAAAAAGCGCTATGTGCTGAGCGTCTATCCAGGCGCGGTGCACGGTTTCTGCTGCGAGGACCGAGCGGCATACTCGCCGCAGGCGGCGGCGGAAGCTTTCGTCGAGTTGACCCGATTCCTGGCGCGAACATTAAGCCCGCGCTAGCGTTTCAGATGCCCATGGAGCTCAGCGCAGAGACGATGCGGTTGAGTGTCATCGCCAGTTGCGGGTGCTCGATTTCAAATTGCGTCAACGTGCTGCTCAACCCGTCCAAGCCCACGCTGGAAAGCGGTGCGACAACATTGGCACTTTCGAGCTGACGCTCGATTGCCGAGATCAACTGGTTGATGCGCGCGCGCGAATTCTCATCGCGGAACGCCAGGCTTTGGACGTCCGTGCGCAGTTGTTCCAGTGTTTCGCGCAGTTCTTGCTTGTTCATCGCTGAGTATTCTCTTTCTGGTAGGTGCCGATCAGGGCGGTCTCGGCCAGCACATGGCCGTGCATGGCCTGCCGCAATTGCGTCGCAGTCGGATGGTCGAGGTCAGGCAGCGTCGTGTCCAGCGCATACAGCCGGTGAAAGTAGCGGTGACGGCCTATCGGCGGGCAAGGGCCGCCGTAAGCGTCGCGTTTCCAGCTGTTGTGTCCAGAGCGCGTTCCGCCGGGCAGCGGCTGAGCCGCCTGCGGCAATTCGCTGACGCTGGCCGGAATGTCGTAAACAACCCAGTGCACCCAGGTCATGCGCGGAGCTGCCGGGTCGGGCGCATCCGGGTCTTCGATGATCAGCGCCACACTGCGCGTGCCTGCGGGCAGTCCCGACCATTGCAGCGGTGGCGACAGGTCCTGGCCCTCGCAGGTGTAAATCCGCGGGATCGCAGCGCCGCCGGCGAACGCCGGCGAACTGATGTGCAGGGTAGTGGCAGTGGTCATTGCGCGACCGGCAGTTTCAGCATGCGCGGTAAACGGACCCGCCTGCATCCCGGCCAGCAGGATGCAGGCGAGTCCACTATGGCCGATCCGGCGCACACGCCATTCCGCTTGCGCGGACTCAGGCCTTGCGCTTGGCTGCCGTCTTCTTCCTTGCGGCGGGTTTTTTCTTCGCGGCGGATTTTCGTGCAGGCTTCTTCTTCATCGCGCCACTGCTGCTTTTGAGCTTGTCGATCAGGCTGTCCAGCGCCTTGGCTACCGGCGTGCCCTTGACCGAGGAGCGGAACGCGTTGACGCGGTCTTCGTGCGACATCACCCAGTGCAGCGCTGCTTCGGCAGCCTTGGCGCGCAATGAGGCAATCTGTTTCTTGCGCTTGGCGGTTTCGGCGCTGACACGCTTCTGGACTTTCTGGAGCTGTGATTCAAATCGGGCGCGAGTGGTCATGTTTGCGATACCTCGGTGTGAGCGGGATTTGAGGATAGCACCAAGCATGCTCGGCAAAAAAATCCGCGTGTGCGCGAACCCCGGAATCCGGCGGCACCCGAAACGCGGCGCGCACCATCGTGCGCATCATTCCCGGCTAATTTTGGAACTGCGCGTTGGCGGCCACAGCGAATGCGCCGCTGTCGTTGTATTCCAGCGTCAGCGAGGCTGGCACGGCGCCGTTCTGCGCGTTGTAATTGGCCAGTCCGCTGCGTATGGCGAACGGCGTGCCGTTGCAACTGCCGCTAAGCGTGAACTCGTAAGCGTTGTATCCATTGTTGGGCATCGTGATCAGGCCGCTGTAGGTGCAACCGTTGTTGTCGATGCCAGTGAAGGTGTACGGACTGCCGGTGACGTTGGTGTTCTGGGTAGTCGATAGCGTGAACGTCACCGTTGTCGCAGCGGAACCGCTGGCGGCGCCGGCCGCGGTGTATTGAAAACTCAGCGACGGCGCTGCGCCGGTGGTGGAGGAGCTGACCAGTGTCGCCAGCGACTGCACGTTGTTTTCATACGCTGCGGAATCGTAGTTCAGGGTGAACGCGAGTCCGGTGGCGCCGGCGGTGCTGATGGTGCCGGTGATGGTGTTGCGATCGACCTTGCCGCCGATGCCATGACTGCTGCCATTGACCGTGCCGTTGAGCGTATTGCCGGCGCTGCTGCCGTTGCCGCTGCTGACGCCGAATCCGGCGCCGGAAAATGCGGTGAAATTGGTGGAGAAATTTCCGCTGGAGTCGGGTGGCGGCACGGTGAATCGCAGGATCTGAGGGCTGGTCTGGTCGATGATCATGCCGAGGCCGTTGGCGTCGATCAGCGCATAGATCGTGTCCGACGCGCCGCTCGGCGTTTGCAGCGTGCCGGTGTAGATGCCGTCCGCCGGCGGAATGCCTTCAGAGTGATTGCAGCCAGACAGCACCAGCGCCGGCAGGATGAAGAGGATTGCGTTGCGCATGGGATGCTCCGGGATGCGTGAAGGCGTCAGCCTAGCGCGTGAGTCTGCGCACGGGAATGGTCTTTACAAAATTTGATGTTGCGCAACGGGTTTGCATGACCGCAACGCAAATTGCGGTTTGCCCGCTGCAGCGGTTTGCCTTGAAGAAAATGTTATAATAAATAATATATAAATATATTAATTTAATATAAAAAAACATTAATGCGGACCCCCCGCAATCATAGCGGGCGGTGTGCAACCGGTGTGTTTGCGGCGGAATCATTCACCGATGCCGCTGCGCTGGCTCTTGAGCCGCCCGCGCCGGGTCTTGTCGTCTACGCGTCTGGCCTTGGCGGCGCGAGGCATCCGCGTGGCCTTGCGCGGCGGCGCTGCGACGGCAACCTGCCGGATCAGCGTGGCCAGCCGTTGCAGCGCGTCGTCGCGGTTGGCATCGAGGCTGCGCAGCCGCTGGGCCTTGATCACGATCACGCCGTCGCGGCTGATGCGCCGGTCGGACAGCGATAGCAGGCGTTCCTGGCAGTCAGCCGGCAGCGACGAGGCGCGGATGTCGAAGCGCAGGTGCGCGGCGCTGGCGGTCTTGTGCAGGTTCTGGCCGCCAGCACCCTGCGCGCGGATCGCGCTGAACTCAATTTCTGCCAGTGGAATCGAGAGACGGGAGTTGATCTGCAGCATGGTCAGGAATCGGTGATGCGCGTGCCGGTGTGGATTTGCGGAATACTACGCTACCGGCCCCTGCGGGCTTACGCGAAAAGTACTGTGATGAACGAAGATCGTTTGATTGCGCTGGAAACCAAGCTGGCTTACCAGGAAGAGACCGTGCGCGTGCTCAACGAGGTGGTGACGCGCCAGCAGCAGCAGATCGAGGCGCTGGGACAGACCTGCCGCCAGTTGGCCGAGCGCATCGCGCGCGCCAACGAGCCGGTCTTCAAGGGCACACTCGCAGATGAAGTGCCGCCACACTACTGACCGCGGCTCGCCTAGCATGAAGCGACGCGGCCGTCTTGCCCCGCGGTTGCGGTGCGGGTCGTCTTATCAGCGGTAAACTGCGGCCCACTTATGACTAATTCCAGAATCACCGGCACCGGCAGCTACCTGCCCGAGCGCGTGGTCACCAACAGCGATCTTGCGCTGAGCATCGATACATCAGACGAGTGGATCGTCTCGCGCACCGGCATCGAGGCCCGCCACGTCGCCGCCGACGGCGAGATGACCAGCGACCTCGCGCTGCACGCCGCGCGCCGCGCGATGGAAGCCGCCAGCGTCAGCGCCACCGACATCGACCTGATCATCGTCGCCACCACCACCCCGGACATGATCTTCCCCTCCACCGCCTGCCTGCTGCAGGCCAAGCTCGGAGTCAAACAGGGCGCCGCCTTTGACGTACAGGCCGTGTGCACCGGCTTCATGTACGCGCTGGCCACCGCCGACCTGTATGTGAAGAGCGGGCAATATCGCTGCGCGCTGGTCGTGGGGGCCGAAGTGTTCTCGCGCCTGCTCGACTGGAACGACCGCCGCACCTGCGTGCTGTTCGGCGACGGCGCCGGTGCGGTCGTCCTGCGTGCATCCGACGAGCCCGGCATTCTCTCCAGCCACTTGCACGCCGATGGCAGTTACAGCCACATCCTGCAGGTTGCCGGTGGCATTGCCGGAGGCGTGGTGCGCGGCAACCCCTTTCTGCAGATGGACGGCGCCGCCGTGTTCAAGCTCGCCGTGCGCGTGCTGGATGAATGCGCAAGGGAAGCCTTCACGCACAACGGCCTGACGGCGGACCAGATCGACTGGTTTATCCCGCATCAGGCCAATATGCGCATCATCAACGCCGTCGCCAGCAAGATCGGGGTGCCGCCCGAGCGTGTGGTGACCACTGTCGCGCGTCATGGCAACACCTCGGCGGCGTCAGTGCCGCTGGCGCTGGATGCCGCCGTGCGCGATGGCCGCGTCAAGCCTGGGCAGGTCCTCATGCTGCAAGGTGTCGGCGGCGGCATGACCTGGGGTACGGTGCTGTTGCGCTGGTAAATCGCTGGCAGTTTCCGGGAACTGCAGCGTCTGTGAGGGTTCTTAACTTCATCAGGAGGTTTCACGCCATGAAACATTTCCCGCTTCGTTTTGCCGTCTGCGCCTTTGTTGCGTGCATTGCGGTTACGCAGGCCGCGCATGCCGACAACAAGATTCACCGTTCACATCGACTGGCACCATCCGCGACGCCGCCTGCCGTTCCCGGTGCCGTGGTGCCGCCCACCGCGCCGGTGATAATGCCGACTGCCGCGGCACTGCCTTCGACGCAGGCGGCGGTGATGCCGACCGCGCCGGCCTTGCCACCGGCCGGTGCAGTAATCCTGCCAACGCAGCCGGTCACGCCCGGTATCCTGCCCCAGTAAAACTGGCTGGCCCCGCAACGCTTGTGTCACTGTAATTGGCTGCAATCGCAGCAACCTTGCAAGGAATTTATTCATGAGCACTCTCTTCGGCGGTAGACTGCGCGTCAGCCCCAAGGATTTTCCGGATGCGGTCGATGACGCCGCGCTGAGCGCGACGCCCGGTCATGCGCTGGCGGTGCTGGCCGGCGGCTGCTTCTGGTGCGTCGAGGCGGTGTATCGCGAACTCGATGGCGTCATCAAAGTGGTTTCCGGCTATTCCGGCGGCAGCGCCGAAACCGCTGACTACACCACCGTGTGTACCGGCCGCACTGAGCATGCCGAAGTCATTCAGATCAGCTACGACCCTTCGCGTATCAGCTACGGCCGGCTCCTGCGGATTTTCTTCTCGGTCGCGCACGACCCGACGCAACTCAACCGCCAGGGCAATGACATCGGCACGCAATACCGCTCCGCGATTTTTTATGCCGACGATGAGCAGCAACGCGTGGCCGAGGCCTACATTCGGCAACTCGATGCTGCCGGCGTGTTCAAGTCAGCCATCGTCACGCGGCTGGAGCCATTGCGTGAATTCTTTGAGGCCGAGGACTATCACCAGAACTACGCCGCACTGCATCCGGAGCAGGGCTACATCGCCGCCGTCGCATTGCCCAAGGTGGAAAAGCTACGGACGTATTTTGGTGAGCAGTTGAAGCGGTAGGACGCGCATGGCAGTTGCTCCAGGCGTCGCGACGCGTCGTGTTCGAAAATCCCAGTTGCAGGTTAATTTTTGTGCAGCCCGCCACTTGCGCATGAATATCCGATTTTCAGCGCGCAGCGCTTGCAGGACAGACCGGAGCAACACTGCCTTGATGTGCATTGCGAATGCTTGCTGCGATGTCGTCGGCGATCTGCGCGAGTGCGCGCTGGTGGCCTAGTGCGAGTTCCGAGTAACCGGGCGCAACGTTGCTGCTGGCGCTGCTGCTGCACACGGGCGCAGCGGATGCGTCTTTGCCGGCTTGCACGGTCCAGAGTGCATCAATGCGTGCGTAGGCGCCGAGCGCGGAGTCGAAGCGCTGCACCTTGAGTTTTACGATGTAAGTGATCTGGCCCGGGGTCGCGGCAATTCCGTAAACATCCTGGACGCCCAGACGGTTCGTGAGGTCGGCGGAGAGTGCGCCGCGAATCTCCGAGGACAGCGGGGCGATCCACTGTCGCGTTTCGACCGGCACGATTCCGCCATTGCCTTCGCGTACCACCAACTGCGGCCGGTCCACCTGATCAGGAATAACCACCGGCTGCACCGAGATCTGGAACATCGAAGCGGATGCGTTAGCGACGGAGCTTGGCGATGCGGTGGGAATCAGGGTGTAGAACTGCGTCGCTGTGGTGCTGGCGCAAGCGCCGAGCATCAACGCAACTGCCGCGGCCAGTATGAGTTGATAGGCCTGCGGTTTCATGGTGTCTGGCTCCGTCCGGAATCCGGACCCGGTTCGCTCGCCGGTGGTTTGCCGCGGACCAGGGATTCAGGATGTTGTTCAAGGTAGTCCGCCAGCGCGCGCAGCGAAGCGGCGGTGCGGTCGATCTGTTCGAGCGTCTTTTGTGCGTTCTGCTGCAGCGGGGCATCCGGCGAAGCCAGGTTCTGATTCAGCGACTGCAATGTAGTCTGCACATCTTCCAGGGTTTTTTTCGCCTGCGGCGCAAGATCGTGATCGAGTTGCCGCAACAGGTTGCGTGCGCTCGCCAGAGTCTCATTGAGATTGTTGCCGATCCGCTCGAACGGAATCGCATCCAGTTTGCGGATGATGTCTTGCAGTTGCACCTGCGCCTGCTCGAGATCGCCGGCCGCAGTGGGAATGACCAAGGGCGTGGCGTGGGGATCGAACGATACCGGCTTGGCGTTCGGCAGCATGTCGAGCGCGATGTACATCTGCCCGGTGAGCAGGTTGCCGGAGCGTAGTTGCGCGCGCAGGCCGCGTTCGACCAGAGTATGAATCATGTCGGCATGAGTGATTCCGGCTGCTTTTTCTGCACGCAGCATGGTCTGGCGTGCGTTGCCCATGCGGTCCGGGAACAGGTCGGCGGTGACGTTGGTGTGGAAATTTTTTGTATCCGGGTCAAATTCCAGGTCGATGGATTTCACCACGCCCAGGGTCAGGCCGCGGAAATCCACTGGCGAGCCCACCGTCAATCCGCGTGTGCTGCTGTGGAATTTCATGAGTACGGTTTCAGCCAGGCCGTCCAGTGGTGCCAGTGCAGTGGACTGGTCTGGAAATAATGTGAATTCGCTGTCTTGAGGGGCCGGTGCATCTGTACCGCTTTCAGTGGTTTCCTGAAATGCGATGCCGCCCGCAATCACTGTCGCCAGCGACTGGGTATTGAGCTTGAGACCCGCGGCACTGAGCGAGAGGTCGACGCCGCTGGCATTCCAGAAATGTGCGCTGCGGGTGACGAAGCGGTCGAACGGCGAGGTGACGAAGACCTGCACGGTGACGGTTTTGCCGTCCTTGGCCAGTTCAGAGGCAACGACCTGACCGACGGGCATCTTGCGGTAATACACCGGCGAGCCGATTGACAGCGATCCGGGATCGCTGGTGTGCAGAATAAAGCGCCTGCCAACGAGGTCGTGGGTGAGTGCGGGCGGCTTTTCGAGCCCGGTGAATTGCCGGCGTGATTCGGTCGAGGTGCCGACGTCCACACCGATGTAGGCGCCGGACAGCAGTGTGTCGATGCCAGAGATTCCACCGAGTCCGATGCGCGGGCGCTCGACCCAGAAACGCGTGTCGTTGACTGCGATACTGGACGCGTTCTTGGTCAGTTCGACGGTGACCTCCACCTGTTTGCGGTCATCGCTCAGGTCGATGTGATGAACCTTGCCGATCACGACATTCTTGTACAGCACCTGGGTCTTGCCGGCTTCGAGCCCTTCAGCAGTGAGGAAGCTGATGGTGATCGTCGGCCCCTCCTGCATATAGGTGTGCAGCACCAGCGACAGCCCGGCAATTGCGGCGATCAGGGGCACCAACCAGATCAGCGACGGGCTCCACGTGTGTGGACGTGCGATCTCCGGGATGGGCGGCTCAGGCGACGGGGGCATCTGCGGATCGGTCATGGGAAGTCGCGGATGATTTCCGTTGCTGTGCGGGCGTGTCCCAGATCAGCCGTGGATCGAAGCTCATGGATGCGAGCATGGTCAATACCACGACACCGGTGAAGGGAATGATGGCGCTGCCGGCGTTGACTTGTGCAAACTTGCCGAAGTGTACCAGCGTCAGCAGCAGGGCCGCGACAAACACATCCAGCATTGACCAGTGGCCGATGAACTCGATGATGCGATAGACCTGTGTGCGTTCGCGCGGACACCACTTGGGAGCTTTTTGTGCCGTGATCAGCAGTAGTGCGAGTGCGCCGATCTTGGCCAGTGGAATTACCACGCTGGCACAGAACACGATGATCGCCAGGTACCACTCTCCCTCCTGCCAGAGCAGGATCACGCCCGAGAAGATGGTCGAATTTATGACTTCGAGCAGGTTCACGGTCTGCATGATCGGCAGCAGGTTGGCCGGGATGTAGAGGATGGCTGCGGTGATCAGCAAGGCCCAGCTGCGCGTGAAGCTGGCTGGTTTGCGCGCGCGCAACGCGGCGTTGCAACGCGGGCATTGCGTGGTTGCAGCGGGCAACACTCGTCCGCAGACTTCGCAGCCGATAAGTTGCATGTCAACCGCGCGTGGAATCAGACGGTTCATGACTGCAGTGCCTCGGCGCGATCCCAGAGATGGCGCAGATCGAAGCTGTGCAGGGTGGTGAGCAGGCAGGTCAAGGCTACAAAACCCCAGAAGCCTGCTTGCAGATTGACATCTGAAAACATCGAAAGCTTCACCATCGATACCAGCATGCCCAGCATGAACACCTCGACCATGCTCCAAGGCCGCATCTGCCGCAGAGTGTGCATTGCTAGCGTGAAAGCGAGTGGTACGCGTCCCAGGCGCAATGGCACCAGCACATAGGCCAGCAGACAGATCTGCAGCAGTGGAAAAATCAGCACGCTGATCGCGGTGGCCAAGGCGACAGGGCCGACCCCGACATCGTAAGACATGCGGATCATGTTCCACAGAGTGCTGTCGCTATGGATGCCATTCATGTCGATACGCATGACCGGATAAGCGTTGGCGATGAAGAATGTGATCAGGCTGGTTAGCGTCAGTGCCAGCATCGTATCGAGATCGAAGCGCCGGTTTCGGTAAAGGGTGCCGCCGCAGCGCTGGCAGTGGGCCACCTCGCCGGAGTGCAGGGCTTGACGGCGATAGACCGAGTCGCAGAACGTGCAGATGACTAGGGGCGCTGACTGCATGACCGGGTCGAGCAGCGAAGAAGGTTGGGCGGCTGCGCCGAGCGTATCAAATCCCTGGGCAGCGGAGGTGCCCAACGATTTTGCATGCTTGCCGGCAATGCATCACAGCGCACATGTAGGAAAAGTCCTGCACGTCCTGTCGTTTATCCGGAAGGCACATTTTTCTCTGCGCCGGTTACAGTGCAGGCGTGCAATCAGGTGCATTTAGTAGTATAATTTTACTACTTGAATTCCGCTTACAAAATATGCTAGGCGTGCAGCAAGAATGCCGCGGAAAACATCTGAGACATGGATCGTAAATCTAATACGGATTGAGGGAAGCACGATGCGAAAACTTCTTGCGTGGCCGGCACTCGCGGCACTTGGTCTTGGCCTGTACGGAGTAGCGGCGGCTGCAGACGGACCAGCGGCTGGCCTGACTTTGCAAGTCGGCAGCCTGAGTATCTCGACCGGCGTCGCCCTCGGCAATCCGATCGATATTGCACTGCTGGCAAACGGCGCCTTGCTTTCGGTCGATGTCAGCCAGCAGATCCAGGCGGGCAGCTGCCTGGCTCTGGTCAGCCTGGCGACCGGTATCTGCGTGCCGCTGGGACCTGGTGAGCCGGTCAGTCCGGATTGAGCCGGGTTTTCAGTGCCGGTAGCCTTTCACGCGCACCTTGAAATTCATTGCAGGCCCTGGGGTGGGCGCGGTCTTGGTCTTGAGCACGTAGTTGGCGGGTTCCAGCGCCAGGTCCAGTTTGTAGAACAGGCGCGCCATCGACAGCGCGATCTGCACTTCCGCCAGACTCTTGCCCAGACAGGTGTGCGGGCCGCGGCCGTAGGGTGAGTAGACGCCGGGCTTCAGATGCTCGGCGCGCGGCTTCTCGTAGCGGTCGATATCGAACTTCTCCGGCTCCAGGTAGTACTCGCCCATGAAGTGCGGCACGCTGGTGCCGACGTAGATCATTTCGCCTTCATGAACCTGGTGACCTTCGAACACGAAGTCCCTGGTCGCGGTACGCATCTGTGCGACCGCGATCGGGTAGAGCCGCATGGTTTCCATGATGGCGCCGTTGAGCGAGGGCAATTTCTTCATCAGGCCGTCTTCGTCGACCTCGCCGTTGGCGAACAGTGCATCAACTTCTCTGTGTATGCGCGCCAGCACCTCGGGATGCTTGAGTACGGTGTAGACGATGGCGGCGGTGGTGTTGGCGACGGTGTCCAGGCCGGCGACATAAGGGCCGGTGACGGTCAGGATCAGATCGCTGGCCGGCATGATCTCTGGATGATCGCGATGCGCTTCCATCACGTCGTCGATCAGATTCTTGTCTTCATCCTTCTTGATGCCGGCGGTGGCGTGATAATCGGCAATCATCTTGTGACCCAGTTCAACCACGCGCGCCTTGGCGTTCTTGTATTTCGGCCGCTTGAGCAGGAACTTGGGACGCTGGCGTGTCACCAGCACGTTGAGGATGTGCAGGATGGTGGTGCGGATGTCCTTGATGTATTCCAGCGGCGCGGCGCCGGTGAGGATGGTGCCGAGCTGGTCGACCACCATGTACTGCATCGCCTCGACCACTGGGACTTGCGCGCCGGTTTTCCAGTCGCGCGTGATCGAGCCATCGGTGATCTTCACCAGTTCGTTGTAGCGGCCCTTGATTGATTCCTTGGAATAACCGCGACGCATGACGTCGCGCAATTCCTTGTGACTC
>JBOICK010000006.1:0-13841 GCA_050739895.1 Stenotrophobium sp. | reverse complement strand
ATGATGGCGTAAGCGTGCCCGCGCTGGACCTTGTCGGTCAGCGCGAATGCCATGTTGTCGCGCAGGTAATCGAAACCGAGTTCGTTGTTGGTGGCGTAGGTGATGTCGGCAGCATAGGCCTCGCGCTTTTCTTCCTGGGTCTGCCCGGAGCGCACGACGCCGACAGTCAGGCCGAGGAAGCGGAAAATCTGTCCCATCCAGTCCGCATCGCGCTTGGCCAGATAGTCGTTGACGGTGACGATGTGCACGCCCTTGGCGGAGAGGGCATTGAAATAGGCGGCCAGGGTCGCGACCAGCGTCTTGCCTTCGCCGGTTTTCATTTCGGCGATCTTGCCTTCATGCAGGATCTCAGCGCCGATCAGCTGCACGTCGAAATGCCGCATGCCGAGCACGCGCTTGCCGGCTTCGCGCACGACCGCGAAAGCTTCCGGCTTGAGCTTCTCCAACGCCGTGCCGGCAGCCAGTTGCTCACGAAAGACCTGGGTCTGCCGCGTCAGCTCGGCGTCGCTCATCGCCGCATAGCGGGCTTCATGCGAAGCAACCCGGGCTACAAAACCGGTAAGACGCTTGAGGATGCGTTGGTTCCGGCTCCCGAAAACACGAGCCAGCATGTCATTGAACATAGTTATTTTGAATTATTTCGGGGCCACATGGACTGCGGCTTGAAAAAAACGGGCAAGGCCCGCGGACAGGGGCGACATTATGCCTTGTGGGGCCGGGAAGCCGAAATTCAAGCAGCCGTTGCAAATGCAAAACCGGTTAAGGAATCTCTGGTTTAGCTGCTGAGGTCGATAACTCCAACAGAAACTTCTCAGCGCGAGGCTTCGATGTACTGTTCAGGATTCACCACAATGCCGTTGTAGAGCACTTCCAGGTGCACATGCGGCCCGGTGGAGCGGCCAGTGGATCCCATCAGCGCGATCGGCTGGCCTTTGAGAACCTTGTCGCCGACTTTCACCAGGATTTTTTCGTTGTGCCCATAGCGCGTCACATAGCCGTTGCCATGATTGATTTCGACAAGATCGCCGTAGCCGGAATGCTCACCCGCTTCGGTGACGATGCCAGTCGCCACCGCCAGCACCTGAGAACCTTCAGGCGCGGCAAAATCGATGCCCGGATGCATCGTATACAGCCCGGTAAAGGGATCGGTGCGATAGCCATAACCTGATGAAATCCAGCCACTTGCGATCGGCCATCCTGAAGGCCTGACCTCCTTCTGCAGGCGGCTGGAGAGCAGCAGATCTTCGAGCACGCTCATCTGCCGCTGGCGATCAGAGAGTTGTTTGTCAAAACCGTCAAGGGAAGCAATGATATTGCCCAGTGGCGGTTGTTGCGCAGTCGCCGCTTCGTCAGGCCCGCCCAACGGTGGCGGATCCTTGAAATCGAATTCGCCGCTGTTCAGCCCGGCGATCTGAACCATTCTCTGCCCAGCTGCATCGAGCCGGATCATCTGCGCCTGGATCAGTGCGATGCGGCGCGCCAGGGCATGCGCATTTTCCTCGGCCAGCGCACGCGTCTGTACCAGATCCTGTCGCTGCGCGCGCGCTTCCTTGGCCCAGTTGGCGACCAATTCTGCGGGCATTACGCTGCCGCTGCCGCGCAACCAGTAGCCTGCTGTACCACACAGGCCACAGAGGGTCACAACAACCAGCAGCAGGGGCAGCCAGAGCAGCAAGTTGCGCGGCTCCAGCCTGAGCTTCCAGGTGCGGCCACGCTTTTTGCTGACGACTATAATGTCCATGTTTGCCGCATCCTGATATGAACTCCGACGCTCAACCCCTGCAAAGTTGGCTGGATCACCAGCCGCGCAACGTGCGCGAGCTATTGACTCGCGCCCAGCGCCTTGCGGAAATCGATCGTGCCGTTCACGAGTACTGGACCCAGGAACCCTGGGCCGAGACCCTCCGCATCGCCAATATTCGCGGCAATACGGTCGTCATTTTCACTCCGACCGCCGCCGCACTCATCCCGCTTCGTTATCATCAGAAAGCTCTTCTCGGCTTTCTAAAACATCGCTTTCAACTGGCCTGCACTGCGATCGAGGTCAAAGTCAGCCCGCATACCTGAACCGCCAAGCGTGTGGTTTTAGCACTACAGGCCATCGCCTGCAACTCAATAATCGCGCAGAACCAGAGATTTATGCATCATTTCTGCATGAGCACACGACCAACGGCAGCCACGACCTGATCGCCGTCATCAGGCGGTAGCCAGGCTGCCGCGCACAAATGAAATCGGCGCCTTGTGCGTTATTTCGTCAAAACTTACCAGCTCCCAAGCCCTGGCATCGGCCTGCAGCGCGCGTGCCAGCATGTTGTTGAGGGCGTGGCCGGATTTGTATGCGGTGTAGGCGCCGATGACGCTGTATCCCAGCAGGTAAAGATCACCGACGGCGTCGAGAATCTTGTGTCGAACGAACTCGTCCTCGTAGCGTAGTCCTTCCTGATTCAGCACGCGGTAATCGTCGAGCGCAACAGCGTTGTCCAGGCTCGCGCCCAGTCCGAGATTGTGTGCGCGAAGCTGGTCGAAATCGCGCATGAACCCGAAAGTGCGCGCACGGCTGACTTCCTTGACGTATGACGTCGTCGAGAAATCGATGACCGCGTTCTGCGTGCTGCTCTTGAACACCGGGTGCTTGAAGTCGATGCTGAAATTCAGGCGAAAGCCTTCGTAGGGCTCAAAACTGGCGAATTTGTCGCCTTCCTGTACCCGCACCGGTTGCTTGATGCGGATAAATTTCTTGAGCGCATCCTGCTCATGTATGCCGGCGGACTGGATCAGGAACACGAACGGCCCGGCGCTGCCATCCATGATCGGCACTTCCGGCGAGGACAGCTCAATGATGCAGTTGTCGATACCCAGGCCGGCAAGGGCGGACATCAGATGCTCGACGGTTCCGATCTTGGTGGTACCGGCAATCAGGTTGCTGCACATGGTCGCTTCGCCGACCAGATCGGCGCGCGCAGGCACTTCGACAATGGGGTTCAGATCGGTGCGCCGGAACACGATACCGGTATCTGGTCCGGCCGGCAGCATGGACATGTAGACCCTGGCGCCGGAATGCAATCCGATCCCGGTGGCACGAACGGCCTGTTTGAGCGTGCGCTGTCTGATCATCCGTGTTCCGGTCAGGTTGGCCAATCTGCAAAGCATTGCGGCGCCCGCAGGCGCCGCAAGTATATGACCAAATTGTAACACAGCGGGTTTTAGCGCCCCCGGGAGGAATCCGTCCGCCTAATCAGCCTGATTCCGCAGAAATGCCGGAATATTAATGATCTCCTCGTCGTATTCCGCCAGGAAATGCGACGCTCCACCGGCAGCCGCGACTTGGCGGGAACTGCTGCTGCGAATATACGCCGGCCGGTCAAGTTCGGCCTGTTGCCGCTGTACCGGCTGTTGCTGCGCAGTCATCATCAGGTCCGGACGGGACAGCACTGTCACGCGCGGATTGCCGGCAAGTGCGGGCGCAACCTGCACGGTCGCCTTGCTGCCATTGAGCCCGGTCGCCACCACAGTGACCCGCAGTTCGCCATTGAGATCGGGGTTGATTGAGGCACCACACTTCATATCGGCCTCGTCGGAGGCGATTTCGTTGATCTTTTCGTTGATGTACTGCTGTTCATCCATCGTCAGGGTGCTATCGCAGGAAATGCTGACGAGAATGCCGCGCGCACCGGACAACTCCAGATCGTCCAGCAACGGGCTCGACAACGCCATTTCGACCGCGCGCTGGGCGCGATCTTCGCCGGTGGCAAACCCGAGCCCCATCATCGCCATGCCACGATTGCTCATGACAGTACGCACGTCGGCGAAATCCACATTGATCAACCCAGGACAGGTAATGAGGTCGGAAATACCCTGCACCGCGTTCTGCAGCACGTCATTGGCGGCCTTGAAGCCTTGCTGCACCGTCGCCTTGCCGCCGAGCACCAGCCGCAGCTTTTCATTCGGAATCAGGATCAGTGAATCGACGTGCTGACGCAGGTCTTCGACACCCTTCATCGCCACGTTTGTACGCTTCTTGCCTTCATGGGTAAATGGCTTGGTGACCACCGCGACCGTCAGGATACCCATCTCCTTGGCGATCTCTGCAACCACCGGCGCCGCACCCGTACCGGTGCCGCCGCCCATGCCTGCGGTGATAAACAGCAGGTCGGTGCCGTCAAGCATTTCACGTATGCGCTCACGGTCCTCCTCGGCAGCTTCGCGGCCGCGCGCCGGATCCGAGCCTGCGCCGAGACCGCGGGTAATCTCCGCGCCCATCTGCAACTGGCTGGTCGGCACGCATCTTTCAAGATGGTCGCGGTCGGTATTGGCGCAGATGAACTCCACATCCTGAATCGCAGCCTGAGCCATCTGGTTGACGGTATTGCAGCCGCCGCCGCCGATGCCCATGACGCGGATCACCGCCTTGCGGCGCTGGCCGTCCATGAGTTCAAAATGATCTGTCGTTGCTGGTGCTGTCATGTCGTCTCTCCTGCGTTGTGGCTGCGCGAATAAAAGCCTGGTTGCGAAACTGGTTGCCCAGAACACCAACACCCGCTCGCGACAAATCGCACACTTGAGTTGTTATTAAATCTACCTACCCAGATGAGTTGTAAGATATTTAATAACATAGCATGTGTCAATATGTTTATAAGCGGATGCGTTAAATAAAATTTATAACTCCTGAAATTGCTTAGAAACTTCCCTTGAACCAACTGCTGATGCGATTCATCAGATAACCTGCTCCGCTGCTATCGCCGCTTCGATGCGCCAGCCTCGGCTGATCCTGCATGCCGTAGAGCAGCAGGCCGACAGCAGTCGCATACGCAGGATTTCTCACCACGTCCTTGAGACCCTGGATGTTCTGCGGAATACCGATGCGCACCGGCAACTCGAACACCGCTTCGGCCAGTTCGCGCACGCCGGGCATCTGCGCCGAGCCACCGGTCAGCACAATGCCGCTGGCGATCACGTCGTAAAAATCGCTGCGGTGCAGTTCCTTGCGGATGAAACGGAACAGTTCCTCGTAGCGCGGCCGGATAACTTCTGCCAGCGTATGCCGCGACAGACGGCGCACCGGCAGGTCGCCGACGGTCTTGACCTCAATCATCTCGTCATGCGCGGTGAATTCCGGCAGTGCACAGCCGAACTGCACCTTGATTTCCTCGGCGTAAGGCACCGGTGTGCGGAATGCCACCGAGATATCGTTGGTGACCTGATCGCCTGCGATCGGCAATACCGCGGTATGCCGCACCGAGCCGCCCTTATAGATCGCGATATCACTGGTACCGCCACCAATATCGACCAGGCCCACGCCGAGATCGCGTTCATCCGGCATCAGCACCGCATCGCTGGCGGCAAGGTGCTGAAGAATCAATTTGTCGACACGCAGGCCGCAGCTTTCGATGCACTTGTAGAGATCCTGCACAGCGCTGAGCCTGCCGGTGACCATGTGCACGTGCGCTTCGAGGCGCACGCCGGACATGCCGACCGGCTCATGGATGCCGTCCTGTCCATCAACCACGAATTCCTGCGGCACCACATGCAGGATTTTCTGGTCCGCCGGAATCGCGATGGCGCGGGCGGCATCGATCACCGCCTCGACGTCGCGCGCATGCACCTCGCGGTTGCGCACCGGCACCACACCGGTCGAGTTGAAGCTCTTGATGTGCCCACCGGACACGCCGACATACACCGACTGCGCGCGGCAGCCCGCCATCTGCTCGGCGTTTTCGACTGCGCGCCGGATCGACTGCACAGTCGCCTCGATATTCACCACCACACCTTTTTTCAGGCCACGCGACGACGCCGAACCTTCGCCGACAACCTCGATATGCCCCTGCGGCATGACCTCGCCAATCACGCACGCCACCTTGGACGTGCCGATATCCAGTCCAACCAGGAGATTGCGTACCTCGCGTTTGCTCATTGTGTTTTTCCTCCCTTGGCAGGTGCCGGCTGGCGCCATGCCACTGCAAAACCATTGGTGTATCTGAGATCCACGTATTTCACTTCCCGCAGGCGCTGTCCCAAAGCCCGCAATACCGGACCAGTAATCATCTCCAGCTTGGAATCCGGCGCGCCGCGCCCGAACCGCAGTTCGATGCCATCACGGGTCTGCGCCATCCATTCGCCGCGCGCGTCCAGCACCAGGCTCGCCAGCGGAAATGGCGTCGTCGCCAGCGCCGAGCTCAATCGCTGAAAGGTCTGCATGACCTCGGCTTCGTGGCCCGGTGGCCCCGAAAGCTGCGGCAGGTTCACCGGGATCTCGGCGGGCTTCGGTGTGAACGGCATCGCATGCGTGCTCAGCAGTTGTGCCGCATCCCAGCGCGCGTATGGCGTACGCTCCCACACGCGCACGCGCACCTCGCTTGGCCAGACACGCTCGACGCGCGCCTGCTCGACCCACGGCAACGCCTCGACACTGGCACGGATTGAATCCAGATCAAGCCCCAGGAATCCAACTCCCAATTGATCCTCGATGGCGCTGCGCACCACTTGCGGACTGACACGGTTGAACTCGCCGTCGACTTGCAGCTGCGTCACCGCACCCAGATGGTGGGCCGCCGACAACAGCGTCGCAGCGCCAAGCACCAGCAGCAGTGCCGACAGTCCGGCAAGCATGGGCCGCAAATTGATTGCGCCTGCATCGATCCGTTCCGCAGTCATTGCGCTAGCGCCCATCGCCGTTCCCCAGCGTGGTTTCCAGCAATGCCCAGCAGAGGTCGGCATAGCTCATGCCGCGCGCCCTGGCCGCCATCGGCACCAGGCTGTGCGCGGTCATGCCCGGCACCAGGTTGACCTCGATCAGCCAGGGATTGCCTCGGGTATCGAGCATGAAATCCACCCGGCCCCAGCCGCGTGCGCCGATCAGTTCAAACGCGCGCACACAAACTTCCCGCAGGCGCTGCTCCTGTGCCGGAGTCAGTCCGGCCGGGCAGTGGTAGCGTGTGTTGTCGGAAATGTATTTGGCGTTGTAGTCGTAAAACTCGCCGTCCGGCTCGATGCGGATCAGCGGCAACGCCTCGCCATCGAGGATCGCGCAGGTGAACTCCTGCCCGGCGATGAACTGCTCTGCCATCACGACACGCTGACCATCACCACGCGCCAACTCGAATGCCGGCTGCAATTGCGCAGCCGACTTCACCTTGCTGACGCCGACGCTGGAGCCTTCTTCTGATGGCTTTATGATCAGCGGGTAGCCAAGGCGCTGCGCGGCGGCCTCAAGGTCCTGCGGATTGCGCAGAACCAGGTAATCCGGCGTCGGTAGCCCTTCCGCCTTCCACATGCGCTTGGTACGCAACTTATCCATGCCCAGTGCGCAGGCCAGCACACCGCTACCGGTGTATGGCAAGCCCTGCAAATCCAGCACCGCCTGCAGCGTGCCATCCTCACCACCGGTGCCATGGATGACGTTGAACGCACGATCAAAATTTTGTTGTGCAAGATTGAGTAAAGTGTCACGTCCGGCATCTACGGCAACGGCATCCACGCCATTGCTGAGCAAAGCTTCGTGCACGCCCTTGCCGCTCCATAGCGAAACTTCGCGCTCGGCACCCCAGCCGCCCATCAGAACCGCGACGCGGCCAAATGCTTTCGGATCTCTGGTGTGTCTACGCATGCAGCGCTGCTCCCACAATTCGAATCTCGGGTTCCAGGTCGACGCCTCGCTGTGTTTTGACCACGGCGCGTACGTGCGCGATCAGCGCCTCGACGTCAGCCGCGCGGGCACCTTCCTGGGTGATGATGAAATTGGCGTGCAGTGTGGAAACGCTGGCGCCACCGATGCTGTAGCCCTTGAGCCCGCAGGACTCAATCAATCGCGCTGCGTGATCATCCGGCGGATTACGGAACGTGCTGCCGGCACTGGGCTTGCCGACCGGCTGGGTTGCCTTGCGCCGTGCCAGCCAGGTTTTCATGTCCTGCTCGGCGCTGCCGTCGATATCCGGCTTGAACCGGAATCGCGCCGCAACGAAGCCGATCATGTGCTCCGGCAGTGCGACATGCCGATAGCCATACCGAAATTCGCTACGCGGAATCCAGGCACAGTGGCCGTCGCGGAACATCACTTCGACTTCCTGCACCACGTCCCAGGTTTCGCCGCCATGCGCTCCTGCGTTCATCGCCAGCGCACCGCCAACGGTGCCGGGGATACCCGCAAAGAATCCAGCGCCCGCAAGTTTTTCGCCGACAGTGAACTTCGCCAGGCGCGCGCAGTGCACGCCCGCCTCGGCGTAAATTCCGTTCGCATCGAATTTTTCCAGCTTGTCTAATGCGCCATGCAGACCGATGACTGTGCCGCGCACACCGCCATCCCGCACCAGCAGGTTGCTGCCGAGCCCAATCCACAGAATAGGTTCCGAAGCCGGTAGCGAGCGCACGAATGCGGCGAGGTCTTCGCGACTGTCAGGTTCGTAATATTGGTCGGCCACGCCGCCAATGCGCCACGAGGTATGGCGCGCCATCGACTCATTGCGGAGCAGGCAGCCGCTCATGAGTTGCCCCGCTGAAAATGTTGCAGCAGCAGCGCCGGCACGGTGCCGACATCGCCGGCGCCAAGCGTCAGCACCAGATCGCCATTCTTGAGGACCGCGTCCAGTGCGCGCGGCACTTCCTGCACGCTCTTCAGGAACACCGGCTCGACTGCCCCGCGCACTCGGATGCCACGCGCCAGCGCGCGGCCGTCAGCGCCTTCTATCGGCGCTTCGCCTGCGGCATACACTTCGCACAGCAGCAGCGCATCGGCCTGCGACAGGATTTCGCAGAAATCATCGAACAGATCGCGCGTGCGGCTATAGCGATGCGGCTGGAAAACCACCACCAGACGACTCTTGGGATGCGCGGTGCGCATTGCTTGGAAGGTCGCGGCGATCTCACGCGGATGATGGCCGTAGTCATCGACCAGCAGCGCCGTGCCTTTGGCGAAGCGCAGATCGCCGTGTGGTTCGCAGCGGCGGCCGACGCCTTCGAAACGCGTCAACGCGCGCCGGATCGCGCCGAATTCCACACCGAGCTCACGTGCGATGCAGATCGCAGCCAGCGCGTTCAGCACATTGTGCAGACCGGGCAGATTCAGATGCAGTTCTTCGCGCGCACCATCCGGCATGACCACGCTGAAATGCGCGCCCGCGCCTTCGGGGCGGATGTTCTCCACGCGCACATCGGCATCTGCCGACTGGCCGTAGGTCAGGGTCGCGCGGCCTATCGTCGGCAGCAGTTCGCGTACTACCGGATCGTCCACGCACATCACCGCCAGCCCATAAAACGGCAAGCGGTGCAAAAACTCGAGGAAGGTCGCCTTGAGCTTGCGGAAATCGCCGTCGTAGGTTTCCAGATGATCGGCATCAATGTTGGTCACTGCGGCCATCATCGGCATCAGGTGCAGAAACGAGGCATCGCTCTCGTCGGCCTCGGCCACCAGGTACGAACCTTCGCCCAGGCGGGCATTGGCGCCGGCACTCTTGAGCTTGCCGCCAATCACGTAGGTCGGGTCCAGTCCGCCTTCTGCAAGCACGCTGGCGACCAGGCTGGTGGTGGTGGTTTTGCCGTGGGTGCCGGCGATGGCAATGCCGTAACGAAAGCGCATGATCTCGGCCAGCATCTCGGCACGTCGCACGATCGGGATGCGGTGCTGGCGGGCATATTCCAGTTCCGGATTTTCCGCCTTGACCGCGGTCGAGACGACCACCGCATCCGCGCCCTGAGCGTTTTTGGTGCGATGGCCGATGTGGATTTTTGCACCCAGACTTTCCAGCCGCTGGATCGCTGCGCTGTGCTTGAGATCGGTTCCGCTGACTTCATAGCCCAGGTTCAGCAGCACCTCGGCGATGCCGGCCATGCCGGAGCCGCCGATGCCGAGCATGTGGATATGCCGCACACGGCGCATCGGCGCGCTCATCAGTTTGTGCAGGTTGCCGCTGCTGGTCATGTGCCACCTCCATTCCCGCAACACTCCAGACAGGCGTCGACGATTTTTTGCACGCTGTCCGGCGTCGCGCAGCCGCGCGCGGCCTGCGCCATACGCACCAATTTCTCGCGGTCGCTGATCAGGCTTTGCAGCAACTCCGCGAGCTTCTGCGCAGTGAGTTCGGACTCCGGCACCAGCAGCGCGGCGCCGGCTCGCACCAGGAATTCGCCATTGCGGGTCTGGTGATCGTCGACCGCAGCCGGAAACGGCACCAGCAGCGCGGCGCAGCCGGCAGCGGCGAGTTCCGCGATGGTCGACGCACCGGCGCGACACACCACCAGGTCGGCCCAGCCATACGCCGCGGGCATGTCGTTGATGAATGGCTCGACGCTGGCCCGCACCCCGGCCTGCGCGTAAGCCTGCTGCGCCACCTCCAGCGTGCGCCCGGCCTGGTGACGAACTTGCGGGCGCTGCGCTTCGGGTATCAGCGCCAGCGCCTGCGGCACACGCTCGTTAAGCGCGCGCGCACCCTGGCTGCCGCCGATCACCAGCACGCGCGCAGCTCCGGCATGCCCAATACGCTGTACCGGCGCCGGTAATCCGGCAAAGCCCTCGCGCACCGGATTGCCGACCGTGATCGCGTTGCGGAACACACCCGGAAACGCCTCCAGCACGCGGCTGGCGATGCGTGCCAGCAGGCGGTTGGTCAAGCCCGCCGCCGCATTCTGTTCGTGTATCACCAATGGCCGCCGCGTCAACCAGGTGGCAAGCCCGCCAGGTCCGGCGGCAAACCCGCCCATACCCAGCACCACGTCCGGCTGTTGGCGACGCAGCACCGCCAGCGCATCGAGCAACGCACGCAGCAGCGTCAACGGCGCGCTCAGCAGCTTGAGCACGCCCTTGCCGCGCAGGCCGCTGACCCGCACGAATTCCATCGGAATGTTATGAGGTGGAATCACGCGCGCCTCGAAGCTGTCGGGCGCGCCCATCCAGACCACCGCATGACCCTGCGTGCGCAAGACCTGCGCCACGGCCAATGCCGGGAACACGTGCCCGCCGGTGCCTCCTGCCATGATCATGATTTTCATGGCATCACCATTTTCGCCATGAGCCATCCTTGGCGCAGCAGTCCGGTCCGCGCGTCCATGCGCGTGCGTTCGGCGGGCCGAAGCTCCACTGGAGCTTCGGCAATTCCCGCCTCACCCATGATCATGACCTTCATGGGAAATACTCCACCGGGTCCGGCTCAGGCGCGCTGCGGCGAGCTTGCTTATAGCGGTCCGGGCGCACCGCTTTGGGCGCGGGGCTGCGGCCCAGCGCTTCGCGGTTTTCGTAGTCGACGCGCAGGATCAGGGCGAGAATCACGCAGACCGTAATCAACGATGAACCGCCATAACTCATCAACGGCAGCGTCAGTCCCTTGGTTGGCAGGATGCCCATGTTGACCGCCATGTTGATCATCGCCTGCAGGCCCAGCCAGCATGAAAGGCCATAGCAGAGACAGGCGCGGAAGCGTTCGTTGAGCAGTTCGGCCTGACGACCAATGACGAAGCCGCGCCAGACGATGGTTGCGAACAGTGCAGTCAGCGCGACGACGCCAAGCAATCCGAATTCCTCGGCGAGAATCGCGAAGATGAAATCCGTGTGCATTTCCGGCAGGTACAGCAGCTTCTGCACACTGTTTCCAAGGCCGACACCGATCCACTCGCCGCGGCCGACCGCGATCAGCGATTGCGCCAGTTGCCAGCCGCTGTGCTCGACATCCGCCCAGGGGTCGGTGAAATTCATCAATCGCTTCATGCGGTAGGCCGCAGTCGCGATCAGGATGCCCGCCGCAACCGACGCAAACGCGACCAGCCCACCGAAGTAAAGCAATCGCGCGCCGCCGAGGAACAACATCAGGAACGCGACCATGAACAGGATCACGGTGGCGCCGAAATCCGGCTCCAGCAGCAGCAGCAAGGCTGGAATCGTCAGCAGCAGCAAAGGCATGCAGATGCCCTTGAAGGTGTTCTGCAACTCGGCCTGGCGCCGCGTGATGTAACTGGCCAGATAGACGATCACCGCCAGACGCGCCGGTTCTGAAGCCTGCATGCGGAACATGTCCAGTCCGATCCAGCGGCGCGCGTGGTTGATCTTGAGGCCGACGCCGGGGATCAGCACGACCACCAGCAGAATCAGCGCGAACACCAGCAGCCACGCGCTGCGGGCCTGCCACATTTTCATCGGCACGCAGTAGCACACACCGCCAAAAAACAGGCCGACGCCGGCAAAAATCAGCTGGCGGTAAAAATAGTAGAACGGATCACCGGTGACTTTTTGCGCTTGGGCCACCGATGCCGAGGCCACCATCACCAGACCCCAGGCCAGCAGTGTCGCCACAGCAATCACGAAGGTGCCGTCGAGCCCATAGCGCGCACGCGGTAGCGGCAGCTGCATCTGGCTGAACATGTTCATGCGAGCCGCCTCACCACCGCGCGAAACTGCTCGCCGCGATCGACATAGCTCTTGAACTGGTCGAAGCTGGCGCAGGCTGGCGACAACAGCACCCGATCACCGGGCTGCGCGAGCACGCGCGCACGCGACAGAGCAGCATTCATGTTGGCTTCGCGGTATACCGGCAGCGCGCCGGCGACATCGTGCTCGATCCTTGCGGCGTCCTCGCCGAACAGGATGGCAATGCGGCCCTTGCGCGCCAGCGGCTCACGCAGCTCGGAAAAATCCTGGCCCTTGCCCTGCCCGCCCGCGAGCCAGACAATCGGCGCCGGCAGGCCATTGAGCGCCGCCAGCGTCGAGCCGACGTTGGTGCCCTTGGAATCATTGAAGTAGTCGACACCGGCGATCTTCGCCACGAACTCGCAGCGGTGCGGCAGGCCGGCGAACGTGCGCAGTGCATTCAGACTGGCGGCACGCGAGATGCCGGCGGCGTCCGCCAGCGCCAGCGCGGCGAGTGCGTTGACGGCGTTGTGCAGGCCGAATATTTTCAGCGCGTCGTTCGGCACCAAGCGCGTGGCTCCAGCAGCCAGCCACATCTGTCCTTCATGTTCAACGAGGCCGTAATGCCCTTGCTGCGGCGCGTCCAGGCCAAACGTGACGCAACCACGCGGTGCCCTTTCCATGACCGCCACATCGTCACGGTTCGCCACCGCAACTTCGCAGCCGCTCCAGATGCGCGCCTTGACCTGCCCGTAGTGCGCCATCGTGCCGTGACGGTCGAGGTGATCTTGCGACAGGTTGAGGATGGTCGCGGCCTTGCAGCGCAGGCTTCGCGTTGTCTCCAGCTGGAAGCTGGACAGCTCCAGCACATAGAGTTGCGCGTCGTCGCGCAACAGGTCCAGCGCCGGCGGCCCGAGGTTGCCGCCGACGCCGACGCGCAGGCCAGCCGCTTTCGCCATCTCGCCAACCAGTGTGGTCACGGTGCTCTTGCCGTTGGAGCCGGTGATGCCGATTACCGGCACGCCGGCGGCATTGGCTTCGCGCGCAAACAGCTCGATGTCGCCGATGATTTCGACGCCGGCTTTTTGCAGCGCCTGCGCAAGTTCCGAGTCCAGTGAAATGCCCGGCGAGAGCACACCCGCTACATAGGGTTCGAGTTGCAGATCAGTTATATTTTGTCCACAGAAATTATTTTCTGAATATATTTTATCACTGACTTCCATCAGCTTCGGCGGAGAGCGGGTGGCGTCCCAGACGTGGACTTCGGCGCCCTGCGCAAGCAGATAGCGCACAGCCGAGACGCCACTGGCGCCCAGCCCTGCGACTAACATCTTCTGGCCTGCGTAACGTCCCATTCAGTTCACCGGATCTTCAGCGAAGCCAGCCCGATCAGCACCAGTACCAGCGTGATGATCCAGAAGCGCACGATGATGCGCGGCTCCGGCCAGCCCTTGAGTTCGTAGTGGTGATGCAGCGGCGCCATGCGGAAAATGCGCTTGCCGCCGCTGTACTTGAA
>JBOICK010000005.1:0-28842 GCA_050739895.1 Stenotrophobium sp. | reverse complement strand
CCGGCCGCCGTTATCAGCGTGCCAGTCAGCATCGGAAATGCCGTCGAGGTGTAGGCGAATGCCGCGGCTTTGACGCGATCCATGCCTTGTTCCATCTTGATCGCCATCATCTCCACTGCAATGATCGCGTCGTCGACGAGCAGGCCCAGCGCGAGCACGAGCGCGCCGAGCGAAATCTTGTGCAAGTCGATGCCGAAATATTTCATCGCCGCGAACGTCATCGCCAGCACCAGCGGGATCGTCAGCGCCACCACCAATCCGGGCCTGAAACCCAGTGTGAAAAAACTGACCAGCAGCACGATAATCACGGCTTCGGTCAATGAGCGAATGAACTCGCGTACGCCTTCTCTCACCGCGCGCGGCTGATCGGCGACGCGGCCCAGATCAAGGCCCAGCGGCAGACTCGCCTGGATTTGCGCGAGCTCACTGTCCAATGCCTTGCCCAGCCGGATGATATCGCCACCCTTGCGCATCGACACGCCGATGGCGATGCCGGGCTTGCCCATGAAACGCACTTCAGGATCAGGCGGATCGGCATAGCCGCGGCTGACTTCGGCGAGATCGCCCACGCGCAGGGTGCGGCCGTTGTAGCGGATCGGGGCATTGCGGATATCCTCGATATCCCGAAAGCCGCCGCTGGTGCGCAGATAGATGCGGTCGCTGGCAGTCTGGAACACACCTGCAGGATTGACGTTGTTCTGCTGCTGGATCGCATCGACGATGACCTGCGTGGGGATGCCGAGTTCGCCGCGCTTGACGTTGTCGATACGCACTTCGATGGTTTCATCCTGCACCCCGAAGAACTCGACCTTGCCGACATCGTGGATACGCAACAGGTCGGCACGTATGCGGTCGGCGTAGAGCTTCAGCTCCGCATTGCTGAAGTCCTTGCCGGTCAGCGCGTAGATGTTGCCGAAAGTGTCGCTGAATTCGTCATTGAAATACGGCCCGATCACGCCATCCGGCAGAGTCGAACGGATGTCGCCGATTTTCTTTCGCACCTGGTAAAAAGTCTCATTCATCTGCTCCGGCGAGGAATCTTCGCGCCCAATGAAGAACACCATTGACTCGCCGGGGCGCGAGTAGCTCTGCAGGAAATCCAGTTGCTCGTGTTCCTGTAGCTTCTGCTCGATGCGGTCAGTGACCTGCTCCTCTACCTCGTCTGCGGTCGCGCCGGGCCAGTAGGTGTGGATCACCATCATGCGGAAAGTGAATGGCGGATCTTCAGACTGACCCAGATGCAGATAAGACCAGATGCCGACGATGCCAAACAGCATCATGAAATAGGCGACCAGGCCGCGATTGGCCAGCGCCCATGCCGACAGGTTGAAGCGCCCCGCGCTCACGGCAGCTGCGTCTCGCGCTGACGCGGCAGCGGACGCACCGCCTGGTTCTCCACCAGCAGGCCCGCGCCGGCGCTGACCATCTGCATCTGCGGATTGAGCGCGCCACTGACAATGGCGCGATCCTCGATATAGCGGGTCACCTTCACTGGCAGCTGGTGCGCATGTCCGTCAGCCACAATCCATACGACGGCCGCGCCACCATCGGTTTTTGTCAGCGCCGACAACGGCACGATCCAGGTATTCGGATCAAGCCGCTCACCCATCAGTACGCTGGCGGTGGTGCCGAGTTGCACCGCGCCATCGGCATCCACAATAGTGACCCGTGCGGCGTGGGTATGCGTTGCGTTGTCGGCCTGAAGATTGATCACGCGCAGCTTGCCCTGGTAGAGCTTGCCCGGATGCGCCCATAGCGCGATTCGCAGCAGCGGCGCGCTGCGCAGTGTATCGAGGCGGCCTTCGGCGACATTGATTGCCACTTCGCGGTCGGTTCCGGCGGCGAAGCCGAATACCGGCTGACCCACCGCCACGACCTGCCCGGACTCGGCCAGCACAGCGGTGATCAATCCGTCCTTCTCTGCGTGCAGTGTGGTGTAGCGGGTCTGGTTGGCGGCTACCGCCAGATTCGACTGCGCCTGGTCACAACGCGCCTGCGCGAGTTTCAACGAGTTGCTGTGAGCATCATAGGCCGACGCGGTGATATAGCCCTTGTCGAGCAAATCCTTGTAGCGCTTGAGATCAGCGCTGGCCAGCGCGACATCGGCCTGTGCCGCGGTCAGAGCAGCCTGCGCAGCATTTAAACTCAACCGGCTGTCGGTCGGATCCAGCGTCGCCAACACCTGACCCTGCCTGACAAATTGCCCCGCATCGACCAGTCGCGTGCGGATTTTTCCGGCGACGCGGAACGACAACTCTGATTCCTCACGCGCATGCACGGTACCCGGAAAGACTTCGCCCGATTCGCCGGCATACGGCTGCGGCGACTCGACCAGCACCGGCCGCGACTGCATGGCCTGCGGAACAGCCTTCGAGCAGCCACCCGGCAGAACCGCACTTGCGAGCATGCAAATCAGAATTATGGGTGATCGCTGCATGACCGCACCAAGCCTGTCGGGATTACATTTATAATACCATACCGTATAGTATATTAATTATGTCGAGCATGAAGCCAGCCAAACATCATTCCGGAAAACGCGCGCCGGGACGGCCCAAGGATCTCGACAAGCGTGCCGCGATCCTGCAGTCGGCAAAACAGTTGTTCGCACGGAATGGCTATGCCGGCGTCAGCATGGATGCGATCGCACGTGAAGCACACGTCTCAAAAATCACGCTCTACAGTCACTTCAGCGGCAAGGAATCGCTGTTCCAGACCGCGGTTGCCGAGAAATGCCAGGATTACACGCCACCGGATTTTTTCGATCCCGCTTCGCCGCTGCCGCTGGACCAGCGCCTGCGCACCATCGGTAAAGGCTTCATGGCCTTGCTGATGAGCCAGGAAGTCATGGAGTTCTATCGCATGCTGGTGGCGCAGGGCGGCGACGGCGCCCACCTCGGCAAACTGTTTTTTGCGGCCGGTCCCGCGCGCAACCTCGCACAACTGTCGCACCTGCTGGATCGCGCCTGCGACATGGGCGAACTGCGCATCGCCGACACACACATTGCTGCCGGGCATTTCTTCGCATTGCTGCAAGGCCAGCCGCACATGCGCGCGCTGATCGGTGAGACCGCGAAAATCCCCCCGCACCAGCTTCGCGCCCATGTCGAGGATGCGGTCGAATTGTTCCTGAATGCCTACCGGCGCTGAACCGCCGCTAAGAGTGCTGGGCAGCGGCCCGAGCATCGGCACCCATACGCTGCCTGACACCGACAACGTCGCTGCGACCCGCTGTCGGCCTTACCGTTTTGGAGAAGTTATATTTAATATAATATTTTTTATTTTATTATACAAATAATAACACAACGAACGCCACAAGCTCAGACAGCGGGAGCGGCCTGCGCTTCCGTACTCAGCACATGGTTGCGCATAAGATCCGTCTCGATCGTTTCCAGATCAGGAATCGCGGCTTCGTGGTTTGCGATGCTGACCCGCGACAGCACCAGATCGACGCGGTCGGTTTCGCGCAGCGGCCGCGACACCAGCGCTGCGCGGTTCAGCGTCACCAGGTGTGGATGGCCCTGGGTCAGGATGCCGATGGCGCCGGCCGAGCGCTGCGAGCTCAGTGCGTGAACAATGACGATGCGCGCACGCCTGCCCGGCTCGGCCGCCGCCGCGCCATTGAGCATCTCGAAACTGATCACCGGCACACGCTGCCCGTTCCAGTGGCAATGGCCCAGCAACCAGCCGCCGCCGGCCGTCGCCGGCTGCATGCCGGTGTGCGGCACGACTTCTGCGACGGCGGTATTAGGCAGCAGCAGGGCGTCGCTTTCCAGCGCGATCAATACTGCGTAAATCTGGTCGCTCATGGCGCTGCTCCACGGGTCACTTCGCGCACCTCGCTGATCAACTGTTCTTCCTGGAACGGCTTGATCAGGTAACGGTTCACGCCGATCTGCGCGGCGCGCTCGCGATGCTTGTCGCCGGAACGCGAGGTGATCATGATGATCGGCAGTTCGCGCAGGCGCTCGCTGTTGCGGATGAACGTGGCGACCTCGAAGCCATCGGCGCGCGGCATCTCGATATCCAGCAGCACCGCGACCGGATGTTCGGTTTGCAACTGCGCCATCGCGTCGAGGCCGTCCTTGGCCATCACCACGCGGTAGCCATTCCTGAGCAGCAGGCGCTCGGTGACGCGGCGGATGGTGATCGAATCGTCGACCACCATGACCAGGTCGCGCTGCACTTCCGCAGCCACGGCTTCCGCCGCAGCGCCGTGGGCCATCGAAATCATCACGCGCCGGGTGCGGTCCAGCGCCAGCGCGATGACATCAAGTATCAGCACGACGCGGCCATCCGGCAGGATGGTGGCACCAGACAGTCCAATCACCGTGCTGAGCTGCGAACCGATCGATTTCGACACCACTTCGTGGTTTCCGTGCAGCGCGTCGACCAGTACGCCGATGCGCCGCTCCTGTGCGCCGACGCCCTCGCCGATGCGCACCAGGATCGCGCTGACGGTCTTGCTGTCCGGCGCGATCTCGTGTTTCGCGCCGATCAGTTCGCCTAGATAATTGATGCGGTAATCGTGACCGCCGTAGTTGTAGTTCAAGCCTTCTTCGCTGCCGATCCGCGCAAGCTGCTCCCGCGGTATGCGCGCGATGCCCTCAATGGTGGTCAGCGGAATCGCGTACATCTCGGCGCCGACCGACACCAGCAGGGCCTGGGAAATCGCCAGATTCAGCGGCAGGCGGATCAGGAAACGCGTGCCATGTCCACGTTCGGAGGCCAGCTCCAGGCTGCCGCCGAGCTGGCGCACTTCGGCGGCGACCACATCCATGCCGACGCCGCGACCGGCATCCTGGGTCAGGGCGCGGGCGGTCGAGAAGCCCGGCTCGAAGATGAATTGCGCGGCGGCGTCGTCCGAGATTTCAGCATTCGCCGGCATCAGTCCGCGCTTGATCGCGATTCTGCGGATTGCCGCCAGATCCAGCCCCTGGCCGTCGTCGCGCAGCTCAATCAGCAGCTGCGTGCCTTCGCGGCGCAGGCCGACCGTGACCGTGCCGGTGCGCGACTTGCCGGCGGTTTCGCGCTGCTCGGGCGGCTCGATGCCATGCACCACCGCATTGCGCAGCAGGTGCTCCAGCGGCGCAGTCATGCGCTCCAGCACGTTGCGGTCCAGCTCACTTTCGATGCCGTTGAAATGCACTTCGGCCAGTTTGTTGTTCTCGTGCGAGACCTGGCGCACCACGCGCTGCAGACGCGCAACCTGGCGCGAGAACGGCACCATCAGCGTGCGCATCAGACCCTGCTGCACTTCGGTATTGATGCGCCCCTGCTGCAACAACAGTGCGTCGGTCTCGCCGCCCAGATCGTCCATCGTCGCATGCAACGCCGACAGGTCGCCGACCGACTCGGCCAGCGTGCGCGACAACTCCTGCATGCGCGTGAAGCGGTCCATTTCCAGGGGATCGAAGTCGCCTGCATAGCGATCGTGCTGGGTGCCGCTGTGGCCGAGACCGCGCGCGGTGATCTGCGCCTCGGTTTCGATATCCAGCATGCGCAGCTGTTCACGCAGGCGCGTGATCGCCTGCGCCAGTTCGCTCAGCTGCGTCTGCAGGACCACGCTCTGCGCCTCCAGGCGCGAACGGTAGATAGAGATTTCGCCGGCCTGGTTGAGCATGTCCTCCAGGCTTTCCACCGGCACGCGCGCGGTTTCGCGACGCATCGCCGCCAGCGCATCGGCATCGCTGGTCGGTTTCCAGAACAGCAGCGGCGACCAACCGCCGGGCACAGGCACGACAGCGACGGGCTGAGTCCGCGCCACTTGCGCGGATTCAGCGACGACAGCGTTCGCGATAGCCACCGGCGCGGGTATCAATGCCGGCATGACCGCTGCGTCGACCATGGGCGCGTGCGGCACAGCCTGTGGGTGCGTTACGCGGTCGTGCAGGGCCTGCATGGCCTCGACGTCTGCAGCAAGCTGCTGCAACACCGCCGCACTCGCGTCGCCACTGGCCTCCAGCGCCTCGATCTTCGACTCCAGATCGTGGGCCAGATTGCCCATGTCCATCAGCCCGGCCATGCGCGCGCCACCCTTGAGCGTGTGCAACTCGCGCAGCATCTCGCGGCCGGAGCCGAAGTCGCCGGGATCCTGCTTCCAGCGCACAACGCTGGCCTGCAGGGATTCCAGCAGTTCACCGGCTTCGGCGTAGAACACCTCGGCCAGATCGGCATCGAAGTCGCTGACCGGCTCCGTAGTTGCCCCTGCCCGATCGACATCGACTGGCGCCGTCGACTCTGCAACCGGAATTTCAACAGCCGCATCATCTGCCGCATCCAGCTCAACGATCAACGCGGATGTATTGGGAATCCGGCCCTGCTCAAGATCGATCAAAACCTGATGCAGCCCATCGCTGGCCTGTTGCAGCTGGCTGAACAGGCCGATATTGCCGGCGCCAGAATGCTGCGCCTGGCCGACACGCTGTTCGAGATACTGGCTGACTTCACCGATCTCCGGATAACCGGCCATGCGCGCGCTGCCCTTGAGGGTGTGCAGCACGCGCTGGATCTCCGCAGCTGCATCGATCGACGTCGGATCGCGCTCCCATGCGGTGCAATGGCCGTCGAGGCTTTCCAGCAGCTCGCGCGCTTCGCTGATAAAGATTGCATGCAGTTCGACATCAGAGGCTGCGGAACCGGCAATATCGGCATCCCGGGCGGTTTCAGTATCCGAGACGACCGGCGGCATCTCGATCATGGTCTCGCCTTCAGCCACGGCAAAATCGACTGCCGCCGGCATAGTCGCCGTGTGCGTATCCTGCCAGGGCACCTGCACGATTTGCTGCGCGCTATCAGATGTCAGCGTGCCTTCGCGGTAGCGGTCGAGCAGTTGATACAGACGCTCGATGACCTCGTTGAGCTGTCCGAAGAATTCCGCGTCCGGCAATTTTTGCAGGCTTTCGGCGTGAATTACACGTTGCTGGACGGCGTTGGCCAGTTCCGCCACCGGGCGGCACTGCGACATCAGCGCCGCACCTTGCAGGGTATGGCACAGCACCTTGATCTCGTTGGCGGCCTGACTGTTTTCTGGCGCGCGGGCCCATGCAGTCGTCGTGTCCTCGATCTTCTGTACCAAATCGAAGGCTTCGCCGGCGAAGATTTCCGCGAGCTGCACATCGGCGCTGGCATGCACCGCCTGTTCTGGCACATGCGCCTGCATCTCATGGATGCGCGCCAGCCAGTCGTCGGCATTCTGCATAGCTACTGCGGAACTGCCGACCGACTGCGTCCAGTCGTGCAGCGTTGCGGTCGCCTCGGCGATCAGCGCCAGACCGGACTGCGGCAGATTGAGGCCGGCGCGGCGCATTGAATCCAGATAAGTTTCCAGTGCGCCGGCGAGTGCGCTGAGCGCCGGTGCATTCACCACATGCGCCGCACCACGCAGGGTGTGGAACGCGCGCGTCACATCAGGATTGATCTCGTAGTGGTCGTGGCCCTGAGGCTGTTGCGCCAGCCATTGGGTCACAGCAGCGAGTTTTTCCTGCGCGTCCTCGCGGAAGATCGCCGCCATATCGGGGTCTTCTTCGGCGCTTGCCGCGCGCCCGGCGGCAATCTTGCCAGCCTGCTCCAGCAGCGGTGCGATCTGCGGCCCCGGCAGCTGTCCGTCACGAAAACCGTCGATCAACCCTGGCAACTGGTCAACCGCGCTGACCACGGTTTCGACCACCTGCGGACCCGGCGGGATGGAGCCGTCGAGACAGCGGTTAAGCATGTTCTCGATGGCCCAGCCGAATTCGCCGATGTGGCTGGCGCCGACCATGCGGCCGGATCCCTTGAGGGTATGGAACGCGCGCCGGATAACAACGAGCGCATCCTTGTCTGTCGCGTCGCGCTTGAACGCCGGCAACGCACGCTCCAGTTCGGCACGGACCTCTGCTGCTTCTTCGAGAAAGATGTCACGGATTTCTGGATCCACCACCTGTACTGCGTCTGGAGTGGAATCGGGGATCGCAGGCGTAGCCAGCACAACGACCGGGGGCGCCTGCAACGGCTGCGGCAATGTCAGTGTTGGCGCTGCCGCCGGCGCTTCTGGCATTGACACTAGTGGCTTAGCAATATCCAAACCGTTGACGCAATCGGCGAGGCGTTCAAGCACTGGCTGCGCCTGCTCCACGCCGCCATGACTGGCGGTCTCCAGGTAATACTCGAGCAACGCGATGGCGTCGGCAAATTGTTCAGAGCGCGCGCGTGTGGCCCGGATTCCGGCGAATCCGGGATTGCGCACGAACTGCTCGATCCGCGTCAGCAGCGCGGCGGCTGGCTCGGCCTGAAGGAGATGCAGGGCCGAGGCGATTTCAGCGAGCCACTTCGGCGCCTCCGCAGACAGTTGCGGCTCAATGCCGCGCATGCAGGCATCCGCAGCAGCCTTGAACCTCGCCAGATTGACCATCGCCTCGCGCAGTAACGCCGTGCGGCCCTCGATCAGATCGCGGCTGGACGGCACTGCCTCGTCCAGTTCGGCGCGCGGAATCGGTGTACCTCCTTCAAACTGCAGCTGATGAAACAATGCGCCATCGACGCTGTGCTCGACGCGCAGCAGGGCGACGGCGATATCCATCCACGGCGGTTCACCGTGGCCATCGGCATGAGCCGCCGCGATCAGCCGGGCCTGGTTGAGGATTAGCTGCTGCAATGCCGGCAGTCCGAGCGCGGACAAGGTGCTGGCGATGCGTGTCAGGTGCGTGCAGGTCGCAGTCAGACCGTCGCCGCTGTTGTTGCCGGCGCGGACATACAGGTCGATCTCATCCTTGACCTGGGTGAAATCAGTGCGAACCTCGTCGGCCACGCGCAACAGCAGGGTCGTGTTGGGGCCGCGCAGACGGGTTCGCGCCTGTTGAATATGAGCGTCGCCCGGCAGATAGCGATGCAACTCGAACCGGGCCTGCAGTTCGACAACGCGCGGCGCCTTGCAATCGCTGCGGCCAACAAAGAACAGCAGGCGCCACGGCAGATCGCCAAGTGCCGCAGCCGCCGCCGCTTCGCCTTGCAGCGAGGTCAGACGCAACTGCTGTGCAGCAGCGCCCATCAGGCGTTTGAGATCCAGCGAATTGTCCAGCGCGCGCGCCAGCAGTGCCTCGGCAACCGCCGTGACCGTGCGCCAGAGTTGGCGCAGGGAGGCATCCGCGGTACAGGTCTCGATCTGCCCGGAAATCTTGCCGATGCGGGCAATACCGGTAATGCCGGTCATGGCCTCGGCGTCGTTCTTGAGCCAGTGCAGCAAGGCAATCTGGAAAGTCAGCAGCAGCTTGCGTGCTTCTTCCTGTGCGAGCAGCGCATCGCCGGATTGTCCTGCGGGCAGGCTCAGCCCGACATCCTTCATCTGCGCCACAAACAAATCCGATTCGGACAGCAGCGTCTGGCCGCGCGCCAGGCGTAGTTCGTTGATCACCGGCTGCAGGATCAGGGCGCTGTCGCTCATGCCCTCGGCCATGGCGCCGATGTAATCGGCCAATTGCACGGTCGCACCGAGCAAGGCCGAATAGGCGGCATCGGTTTCCTTGACGCGCTGGTGCAACAGGTCTTGCAGGGTCTGGCGCATTTCCTCGGCGGCAATCGCCGCGCCGTAGCGCTGCACCATACGCGCGGTGCCGCGCACGGTCTGCAATTCGGCGCTGGCCTGCTGCAGGGTCAGTGGATCGGTGGCGCTCTCGAGGTAATGTTCAATCAACCTACGCGCCCGCACCAGGCTTTGTTCAAGCTCGCTGCGAACCCAGTGCAGGGAGTTGAGATTGGACGGCAGGATGCTGTCGTTCATAGGCCGGCATGACCGAAGGAGTCTGCCATCGCCAGCTTGTGCAGACTGAATGCCAGCCACGGCTGGCCATCGCGCACGAAAGCGCCGAGCAGGTAAGGCAGGAATGCTTCAGAACCTTGCGGCAGCTCTGCGCGTTGTTCGCTGGCAACGAACTGGCGGTGCCCGGCGATTTCATCGACCAGGAATCCGACCGGATAGCGATCCGAGTTGTAGACCAGCAGGCGCTGCGTGCGCGTCACCGCCGCGGCTTCGCCGCCGAGAAACTGGGTCAGGTCGATAACACCGAGCAAGGCGCCGCGGACGTTGGCGACGCCGCGCAGCCACGGGCGCGCGTTCGGAATCCGCGTCAGCGGCGGCAGCACGATGATCTCGCGGACATCGTCACGCGGCGCCGCCAGCCAGGTATGGCCAAGGCGGAAACCCATCCCGGCCCAGCCCTGAGCCTGTCCAGCGACGATATCGAGACGCGCAGCTTGCAGGCGCGATTCCATTCGCTGCAACAACTCGAAAGGATGGTCGCGCAGGCTTCTGAGTTCGGAAGTCATCGCCGTCGCAGGGCTTACTGCTTCACATGGGCGCGCACGGCGCCGATCAACTCATCCTTGGTGAACGGTTTGGTCAGATATTCGTCAGATCCGACAATGCGACCGCGCGCGCGGTCAAACAAACCATCCTTGGATGACAGCATGATCACCGGCGTTGCAGCGAAACGCGGATTGCCCTTGATCAATGCGCAGGCCTGATAGCCGTCGAGCCGCGGCATCATGATGTCGATGAAGATGATGTCCGGCTGCTGCTCGGCGATTTTGGCCAGCGCCTCGAAGCCATCCTGCGCGGTGACAACCGCATATCCTTCGCGTGTCAGCAGCGTCTCGGCGGTACGCCGAATGGTCTGACTATCATCGATGACCATGACCTTGGCCACATTTTTTTTGTCTTGAGACACCCCGCCTCCCCCGCCTCAGAAATCTGGAATATGCCGGGATGTTTTGTAACACACTCCTTGAACGCTGCCTATCCGTCCGCAACTTGTCACCAGCCTTGCGTTACCATGACCGACAACTTTGAGGTTGCCATGAATAGTCCCGTTCCCCAGCTCGTTACCGCGCAAAAAGGGCCGCTGCTGCACCTGGAATCCACGCTGCTTTCGCGGGCGGCGGATATCGAAGCCTGGTTCCGCGCGCAGTGGCAGGCCGCCACACCGCCGTTCTACAGCTCGGTGGACCTGCGCAACGCCGGCTTCAAGCTGGCGCCGGTCGACACCAACCTGTTCCCAGGCGGCTTCAACAATCTCAACCCGGCATTCGAGACGCTCTGCGTGCAGGCGCTGCAGACCGCGATCGCTCGCGTCTGTCCCACCGCCAAGGGCATCCTGCTGGTGCCGGAAAACCACACCCGCAACAAGTTCTACCTGGAAAACGTGGCGACACTGTTCGGCCTGATCCAGAAAGCCGGATACAAGGTCCATATCGGCACGTTGATACCGGAGATCCAGTCACCGACCGAGATCACGCTGGAAATCTCCGGCCGCAAGCTGCTGCTGGAACCGATCCGGCGCGATGAAGGCTATCTTTCGGTCGGTGACTTCACGCCCTGTTCGATCCTGCTCAACAACGATCTTTCCGGCGGCGTACCGGAAATCCTCAAGGATCTCGATCAGGACATCATCCCGCCGACCGGCCTCGGCTGGCATGCGCGCACCAAGTCCAGTCATTTCGGTTTCTATCGTGATGTCGCCAGGGAATTCGGCGAACATCTCGGCATCGACCCCTGGCTGGTGGATCCGCTGTTCCGCAACTGTGGGCAAATCAACTTCGCAAGGCGCGAAGGCGAGGAATGTCTGATATCCAACGTCGAGATGCTGCTCGAAGACATCACCGCCAAGTACAAGGAATACGACATCAAGGACGAACCCTTCGTCATCATCAAATCGGAAGCCGGCACCTACGGCATGGGCGTGATGACCGCACGCAGCGCCGACGACGTGCGCAACATGAACCGCAAGGCGCGCACCCACATGAGCAGTGCCAAGGAAGGTAACGATGTCACCGGCGCAATCATTCAGGAAGGCGTCCGTACCACCGAGAAACTCGGCGACGACGAAGCTACTGCCGAGCCGGTGGTCTACATGATCGATCACTACGTCGTCGGCGGCTTCTATCGCCTCAACAGCCAGCGCGGCGCACAGGAAAACCTCAACGCTCCCGGCATGCGATTCGAGCCGCTGGCGTTCGAGACGCCGTGCAGCCACCCCGACCCGGACTGCGGTCCGGACGAGCGCCCCAACCGCTTCTACGCTTACGGCGTGGTCGCGCGCCTCGCGGCGCTGGCGGCGGCGCGGGAAATCGCAGCCAACGGCAACGGCGGCTGATTCTGGTGTCGCCCGCTGTTGGCTTCAGGTAAAACCAATCAGTTTTATTTTGTTATAAATTTATTAATTTAGTAAATATTAATAAACATTCTTCAACCCCAATAAAACGACAGCGGGGGCAGAAAAAAATGAACAAGTCAGCCGGCAAGCAACGACGCCTGGGCGTGGTGATGGACCCGATCGGCCGGATCAAGCCGTACAAGGACACCACGCTGGCACTGATGCTGGCGGCGCAGGCGCGCGGCTGGTCGCTGCACTATCTGGAGATGGCGGACCTGTCGCTGCGCGACGGCGTCGCGCTGGGCCGCGCTCGCAGCGTCAAGGTTTTCGACGACAATCATCACTGGTTCGATTTCAGCGGCGAAGCGCAGACGCTCAAGCTCGGCGAACTCGACGCGATCCTGATGCGCAAGGACCCGCCATTCGATCTCGAATACGTCACCGCCACTTACATTCTGGAGCGCGCCGAGGACCAGGGCGCACTGGTCGCCAACAAGCCGCGCAGCCTGCGCGACTGCAACGAGAAGATGTTCACGGCGTGGTTCCCGCAGTGCACGCCGCCGACGCTGTTCTCGCGCGACCTCGCCACCCTGCGCGCGTTCCACGCCGAGTACGGCGACGTGATCTACAAGCCGGTCGACGGCATGGGCGGCCAGGGCGTGTTCCGCGTCGGCGCGGACGGCATGAACCTGGGCGCGGTGCTGGAGCAACTCACCGGCAACGGCACCACCACCATCGTCGCGCAGCGCTACCTGCCGGCGATCCAGGACGGTGACAAGCGCATCCTGACGATCGATGGCGAACCGGTGCCCTACTGCCTCGCGCGCGTGCCGATGGCTGGCGAAACCCGCGGCAACCTCGCCGCCGGCGGCAGCGGCCGGCCACAGCCGCTGAGCGAACGCGATCGCTGGATCGCTGCGCAAGTCGGTCCGCGCCTGCAAGAACGCGGCCTGCTGCTGGTCGGTCTCGATGTGATTGGCGACTACCTGACCGAGATCAACGTCACCTCGCCGACCTGCGCGCGAGAAATCGACAAGGCTTGCGGTACCGATATCGGCGCGCTGGTGATCGCTGCAATCGAGCGGCAGCTCTGAAAAAGTTCAGTGGCGCAATGCGCGCTTGTCACGTCGGTGCCCGCGCCGGATACTAGCCGCATGATCACCGACTCCATATTCAAGAACCAGTTCCTGATCGCCATGCCGGGGCTGGAGGACGAGAACTTCGATCACTGCGTCACGCTGATGTGCGAACACAACGACGAAGGCGCGATCGGCCTGGTCATCAACCGTCCGACCGAACTCAAGCTCACCGCAATGATGGCGCAGATGGGCTTGGAGCATCCGGCGCTGGTCGACGACGAACTCGCGGTTTACTGGGGCGGGCCGGTGCAGCCGGAGCGCGGCTTCGTGATCCACCGCGAACCAGACGGCTGGGAATCCTGCATGGCGCTCGGCGGCGGCCTGCACATCACCACTTCGCGCGACATTCTCGGCGCCATCGGTAAAGGCGAAGGCCCGACCGACTACATCATTGTGCTCGGCTATGCCGGCTGGGGCGCCGGCCAGCTGGAATCCGAAATCCTCAGCAACTCCTGGCTCAATACGCCGGTGGACAAGGCGATCCTGTTCCAGACCCCTGCGCGTGACCGCTGGCAGGCCGCGACCAAGCTGCTCGGCGTCGATGTGACACAAATCTCCAGTGGCGCGGGACACGCGTGACAGCCGCTACTCTCGCAACTACGGGTTGCTGAGATGAGCGGCGCGGTCTACCTGGCCTTCGACTACGGCGAAAAACGTATCGGCACTGCGGTTGGTGATGATCTGACCCACAGCGCGCGGCCGCTGCCGGCCCTGCCCGCCGGCGACTGGAGCGCAGTCGAACGGCTGATCGCGGAATGGCGTCCCGCCGCGTTGGTGGTCGGCCTGCCGCTGCTGGAAGACGGCGGCGAACAGCCCATTTCCACTGCTGCGCGCAACTTCGCGCGCCAGCTCGAAGCATGCAGCCGACTGCCGGTGCACGTCAGCGACGAGCGCTATTCGTCGCGTGCCGCCGACGATGTGCTGCGCGGTGAGCGCGCCAGCGGCCGCATGAACCGGCGCGTGCGCAAGGGCGATCGCGACGGTCAGGCCGCGCGCATTATTCTTGAACAGTGGCTGCAGGAACTGAAATAAGCGCCACCCGCTGTCACGGTAGTTGCTATCGAAATTGTAATATTTTGTATAATTAATCATAATTATATATATAAATATAAACAATACATTCCCTCGTCAGCGAACCAGCGGGTAGTTCATAATCCGCCCCCAGGATGACCTCGAACCTGCAACTCGACGCCAACGGCCATCTCAGGCACCTGCTGACGCTGGACGGCCTGAGCAAATCCCTGATTCTGAAAATCCTCGATCTTGCCGAAAGTTTCTCTGTCGAAACCGGCGGCATGGCCAAGAAACTCCCGCTGCTGCAGCACCGCACCGTCGTCAATCTTTTCTTCGAGGCCAGCACCCGCACCCGCACCACGTTCGAGGTCGCAGCCAAGCGCCTGTCGGCGGACGTGGTCAACCTGCAGATCGCCGCCTCGTCCACCGCCAAGGGCGAAACCCTGCTGGACACGCTCAAGACCCTGGAAGCGATGCAGGCGGACATGTTCGTGATCCGCCACGACGCCAGCGGCGCCGCACATTTCTTCGCTCAGCATGCCGCGCCCGGCGTGAGCATCCTCAACGCCGGCGACGGCCGCCATGCGCACCCGACCCAGGGTCTGCTGGACATGCTGACCATCCGTCGCGCCAAAGGCCCAGGCAATGACTGTTTCAGCAAACTCACCGTCGCCATCGTCGGTGATGTGCTGCACTCCCGAGTGGCGCGCTCCGACATCCACGCGTTGCGCATACTCGGCGCCCGCGAAATCCGCGTGGTCGCGCCACCCACGTTGATTCCGGTGGGCATCGACCAAATGGGCGTTCGCGTGTTCCACTCGCTGGAGCACGGCCTCGACGGTGCCGATGTGGTGATCCTGCTGCGCCTGCAGAAGGAGCGCATGGTCGGCGCGTTCCTGCCGACGCTGGCCGAATTTCACCGCGACTTCGGCCTGACCCGCGAACGCGTCCGTCTTCTCAAACCCGATGCCGTCATCATGCATCCCGGCCCGATCAACCGCGGCGTCGAGATCGAGGGTGAGGTTGCCTACGGCGAGCGCTCGCTGATCCTGCAGCAGGTGAGCCACGGCATTCTCGTGCGGATGGCGGTGATGGCGATGATCTTGAACCGGCCGACTGCAGTCGGGAGACGTGAAACGTGAAGACCCGGGAGTCGCGAAAATCAGCCAAAGCGTTGCTTGCGCCTGCCGCCGATCTGCTGATTGCCAATGCCCGCATCCTCGACCCGGCCAGCGGCTTCGACGCCAGGGGATTTCTCGGCATCCGCGGCGGCCACATCGCCCATCTGGGAAAGTCCGCACCGAAGGAGAAATACACCGAAACGCTCGATGCGCGCGGCCTCTGGCTGGTTCCCGGCATCGTCGATCTGGCGGCACGTCTGCCGGACACCGACAGTGCGGACAGCCTGCACACCGAGACGCTGGCGGCGCAGCGCGGCGGCATTACCAGCATCGTACTGCCGCCGGACACCCACCCGGAAATCGATACGCCGGCGATGGCAGACCGCATCCGCGGCATCGCTGAGCAGGCCGGCGGCGGACTCGATGTGCACCTGCTGGGCGCGCTGACCCAGGGACTCGCGGGCACCGCGCTGGCCGGCATGAGCGCCCTGCGCAATGCCGGTTGTATCGGTGTTGGCAACGCCTATGCGCCGCTGCGCGATGCGCTGGTGGCGCGTCGCGCGCTGGAATACGCCCGCGGCCTCGGCCTGACGGTGCATGTGTTCGCGCAGGACCCCGCGCTGACCGCCGGCGGCTGTGCCCACGAAGGCCCGGTAGCGACGCGACTGGGCCTGCCGCCGGTGCCGGTAATGGCCGAGGTGGTCGCGCTGCGCTTCTGGATTTCGCTGGCCGAGGACACTGGTGCCAACGTGCACTTCTGCCGCCTGTCCAGCGCACGCGGCGCAGAATTGGTGCGCAGCGCGCAGCAGCGCGGCCTGCCGGTGACAGCGGATGTCGCCGCGCATCAACTGTTTCTCACCGACGTTAACGTCGAAGGCTTCGACGCACAATGCCACGTCGTGCCGCCGTTGCGCTCGGCAGCGGATCGCGATGGCCTGCGCGAGGCGCTTGCGCAAGGCATCATCGGCGCGATCTGCTCGGATCACCAGCCGCGCAACGCCGATGCCAAGATCAATCCGTTTCCGCTGACTGCGCCGGGCATCAGCGCGCTGGAAACCCTGCTGCCGCTGACTTTGCGCCTGGTCCACGAAAAACTGTTGACGCCGCTGGACGCGTTCGCGCGGCTGAGTTGCGGTCCAGCGGCGATTGCCGGCATCGGCACCGGGGCGCTCGGCGTCGGCATGCCCGCACACGCCGTGCTGGTCGACCCCGCACTGCGCTGGACGTTGAATTCCGCCGAAATGGCCAGCGCCGGCCACAACACGCCGTTCGCAGGGCAGGCTTTCAGCGGCCGCGCGGTTCGCACAATCTGTCATGGCCGCAGCGTGTTCGGCTTGTAAACACGGTCCGCTTCTGTCCGCGCATGCTTGGTGTATATTCCTGAATCATTGACGCCCTGCGCTCTGGCGATGGGCCCGTTAACCAAAATCGATCAATCAGGGGGTAGCGGAATATGGCGCGAATCATGGTGGTGGACGACTCGCCCACCGATGTGCAGAACCTCAGGAATATCCTGACCAAGGCCGGACATACCGTGGTGGAATCCACCAGCGGCCAGGACGCAATCGCCCGTATCAAGCTCGAAAAACCGGATTGCGTGATCATGGACGTGGTGATGCCCGGCGTAAACGGCTTCCAGGCAACGCGCACGCTGAGCAAGGATCCCGCGACCGCGCACATCCCGGTGCTGGTGGTCAGCAGCAAGAATCAGGAAACCGACCGCGTCTGGGCGTTGCGCCAGGGCGCGCGCGAATATATCGTCAAGCCGGTCAAGGATGCGGACCTGGTGGCCAAAATCAGGGCAGTTCTCGGCGGTTGACAGGAAGTCAAATAATAATCGGGGAGAGACATGGCTGAATCCGGAAAAGCCGAAGGTACCAGGCGTGACTTCGCGCTGTTGGCGATTGCCTTCGTTTTGATTGCAGTCGCCCTCGGCGGCTTCTACTACTACCAGTCGACCAAGGATCGCAACCAGACCTGGCTGTCGCTGGTTCGCACCGTCAACAGCACGGTTGATACCGTGGTCAAGGCCGGCTCCAGCGCGGCCTTCGGCATTCCACCCGACTTCACCCTGATCGCCGATCGCTCGGACGATTTCGGCGACACCATCAAGGCGCTGGAGAAAGGCGACCCAGACGCCGGCATCAAGCCGATGCCGGCGTCGGTGCAGCCGCAGGTGCAGGCGGTCGACCAGTCATGGAAAAAAATGCGCGAGGCGGTCAACGCCGTACTCAAGGGTGAAAATCCCTACAACCTGGTCGCTACCGATATCGGCACCATCAACGATGACAGCGACGCCTTGATCACGATCTATCAGCAGGTCGCTGACCAGCAATCGCACGGCAGCAGCATGCATGCCTATCTCGCCGCCAGCCAGGTGGCGCGTCTGGAACATATTGAGAATGCCGCGCGCCGCGTGCTCACCACCGGGCGCGACGCCAAGGCGATCGCGGTCGAGATGGACGGTGTGGTCAAGGCATTCGTCAGCACTCACCGTGAACTCAGCGACAGCGGCATCATCGGCGCGGCCAACGCCGCAGCGATCAAGACCAGCCTCGACGCCATCACCGCAGCCGACACCGAGATACTGCAGAACGCCGGCGCGATCAGCGATATGCAGATTGCCGCAGCGTCCCTGCGCGGCCAGAGCACGGATGTCATCTCGGCCGGCAAGACGCTTGAGCAGGCGCTGCTCGACTCGCTGCGGCTGCCCAAGGTACTGCCCTACATCTGCCTGGCCGCCGCGATCATCGCACTGCTGCTGATCGCGGCGTTCTCGTATCTCGGCATTGCCGACCTTAGCCGACGCCGCCGCGTCGTCGAGGATCGCGATGCGCGCCAGCAAAAAGCCATTCTCGGCCTGCTCGATGAAATCACCAATCTCGCCGACGGCGACCTCACCGGCGATGTCACCGTCACCGAGGATTTCACCGGCGCCATCGCCGACTCGCTGAATTACACCGTCGGCAACATGCGCAACGTCGTCGGCACCATCAATACCACTTCTACGCAGATTTCCAAGGCATCCAACGACAGTCAGCAGGTGTCGCTCAAGATGACCGAGGACGCCGAGCGCCAGGCACGTGAAATCACCTCGGTAGCCAACACCATCACCACCACCGCACAATCGCTGCAGCAGGTGTCGGCACGCGCCGACGAACTGGCGCGGCAGGCACAGGCATCGGTGAACATGGCGCATACCGGCGCCGAAACCGTGGGCCGCACCATCCAGGGCATGACCGCGCTGCGCGAACAGATCCAGGACACTTCCAAGCGCATCAAGCGCCTCGGCGAATCCTCGCAGGAAATCGGCAACATCACCGAACTGATCAACGACATCGCCGAACAGACCAACACGCTGGCGCTCAACGCGTCGATCCAGGCGGCGATGGCCGGCGATGCCGGCCGTGGCTTCGCGGTGGTGGCGGATGAAGTGCAACGCCTGGCCGAACGCGCCGCCACGGCGACCCGCCAGATCGAAAACCTGGTAAAAACGATTCAGGCCGACACCAACGAGGCGATCATCTCGATGGAACGATCCACCGCCAACGTCGTCGGTGGTGCCAAATCCGCGGAAGAAGCCGGCCAGGCGCTGACCAAGATCGAAAGCTCGTCGCAGGAACTGGCGCGAGTGATTCAGGAAATCTCGACCTCCACACGCGGACAATCAGCGGCGACGACCAAGATTTCCGGCACCATGCAGGTCATCCGCAACATCGCCGTACAGACCTCAGGCTCGGCAAGCCAGACCGCAAAAGCGGTGGGCGACCTGAACACCCTGTCCGAGCAGTTGCGTGCTTCCGTTGCGGGTTTCAAGCTGCCGGAATAGCCATCGTTATTAAAAATATCAACTGCCCGCTCTACTGGCAGTGTGTTCAGAATTTGTTACTATTTATACAATATATTGTTTTGTATTACATATTATTTAACCAATATTCTGACAGCACCCGCAACAGCGGAGCGCGAATGCAGCCCTTTTCCCCGCGTGAATTCCGAGACGCCGGCTTGCCTGCCCCGCCCTGCGTCCTTATCCTTGCGCACCTGCCGTCACCGGCACCGAATTCTTTCAAAATTGAGGACACCCAATGACTTTTCAGGCCGATCTCGAACAATTATTTGGACTCAAGGGTGTCAGCTACAAATACGATCTTTCCAAATCGGAACTGTTCCACGAAGCCATTGCACACGACCGCGGCCGGGTCAAAAAGAACGGCCCCAGCGATGCTCAGAAAGCCTTCGCCACCCAATTGGGCGATAAGGGCCCGCTGATCTATTACACCGATCCGGACTGCACCGGACGCCGCACCAAGGACACCTTTGCCGTTGCATGGCCAGAAGTTGCCGACCAGATCTGGTTCAAGGCCGACCTCAGCAAGTACGACCCGGAACACTACCAGGGGTTGCTCAAGCGCGTCGTCGAGCACGTCAACGCCAGGAAAAGCACGCTATACGTGAAAGACGTGTTCATGGGCTCTGACCCGGATTTCGCCGTGCCCTACCGCTTCGTCGGCGAATTCGCGACCCATGCCATGTTCGCGCACAACATGTTCCCCAAGAATCTCAAGGGCGTGAAGGATGTGGACTCGCGCCGCTGGACCATGCTCAACGTTCCCAGTTTCGTCTGCGTACCGGAGCGCGACGGTAGCCGCTCCGAAGCCGCCGTGATCATCGACACGCGCAACCGCATCTGCCTGGTGGCCGGCCGCGCCGACTACTGCGGCGTGGTCAAGAAAACCATCTTCACCGTCGGCAACTATCTGCTGCCGCTGCAGGGCCGCCTGTCGATGCACTGCTCGGCCAACGTCGGCGCCAGTAACGACGGTGCCATCCTGTTCGGCCTGTCCGGCACCGGCAAGACCACGCTGTCCGCCGACGCCTCGCGCAAGCTGATCGGTGACGACGAGATCATCTGGTCCGATAACGGCCTGTGCAATCTCGAAGATGGTTGCTACGCCAAGCTGATTGACCTCGACAAGGAAGCGGAGCCGGTCATCGCCGAATCCATGTCCAAGGCCGGCACCATCATCGAGAACGTGCCGCCGCTGCCGGGCAAGACCATGGCCGAATGCCATCCGGACAAGCTGGACTTGCACGACCGCTCGATCGCCGAAAACACGCGCCTGAGCTACCCGCTGGAGGTCAACCCCAACGTCATGCCCAATGGCCAGGGGCCGCATCCGAAAACCATCGTGCTGCTGACCGCGGATGCCTTTGGCGTGCTGCCGCCGATCTCCATCCTTGAACCGGAAGATGTGATGTATCACTTCGTTTCCGGCTTCACCTCGCGCGTGGCTGGCACTGAAGTCGGCGTCACCGAGCCGCAACCAACTTTCTCGGCCTGCTTCGGCGGCCCGTTCATGGCGCACAAGCCCGACGTCTACGCCAAGCTGCTGGCAAAGAAGATGGCGAAGCAAAAAGCACGTTGCATCCTGCTCAACACCGGCTGGAGCGGGGGCGCGTATGGCACCGGCAAGCGCATGAAACTCGCCGTCACCCGCGCGCTACTCGACGCCGCGCTCAACGGCAAGCTCGACCACGTCGAAACTGAAATCCAGCCGATTTTGAACCTGAAGATGCCCAAGTCCTGCCCGGGCGTGGACGCCAGCATTCTCAATCCGCGCAACACCTGGACCGACAAGGCGGCCTACGACAAGCAGGCCGAAAAGCTGCGTGACATGTTCCGTGAAAACTTCAAGAAAAAAGGCTTCTCGGCGTTCGGCATCGCAGAGCGCATTTAGCCCAGCAGAACCCGCGGCTGCCGGATTTTCCGGCAGCCGTTTTTTGTGTCCGGCATCTGGCGCAATGAAGGAAATCCCGCCTGTTTTTGGCACCGGCACCAGCCTACAATCGCCCGAACCAATTACGACTTGCCGCTGCGAACCCACGGCTGCCCTCCATGAACATCAACCGCATTTTCTGTATCGGCCGCAACTATGCCGATCATGTCCGCGAACTCGGACACATAGAAGATGGCGACTGTGTGGTGTTCATGAAACCCGCTTCCTGCGTGGTTCACGGTGATCAGCCCATACGGCTGCCGCGGAACCAGGGTGCGATTCACCATGAAGCGGAACTGGTGGTCATGCTCACTGGCGGCGGTCGTGATATCCAAGAGCAACACGCCGGAGAGTGCATCGCGGCGATCACACTGGGCCTGGACCTGACGCTGCGCGATCTTCAGGGAAAATTAAAATCCAAGGGCGCGCCGTGGGAATTAAGCAAGGCGTTCGATCACGCCGCACCGCTGGGAGACTTCAAACCGTATCTCGATCAGGACCTGCAAACCCTCGAATTCACCTGCCAGGTCAATGGCGAGTTGCGCCAGCACGGTTACACCCGAGAGATGTTGTTTCCGGTCACGCGCCAGATCAGCATCCTCAGCCAGACCTGGTCGCTGGAGCCGGGAGATATCATTTACACCGGCACGCCCAAGGGCGTCGGTCCGTTGCTGCCCGGCGACAGAATCGTGCTGGAGAGTTCCCTGATTGGCCGCTTTGCGTGGACATGCACATAAACCCCGTGCTCACTGAAATCCGAGATCAATCGAATGAAAAAAAATATTCTTGTTTCTATCGTCATGGTCGCGCTGTCCCAAGTGACCTTTGCCGATACGGCCGCATCGTCATCCGCAAATACTTTCGACAAGATCATGCACTCCGGCATTCACGCCAAGAAAAAGACCTACGGACCCGACGTTCTTAAACCAGAGGCACTCAAGAATTGCCTGCTGCTGGGTCAACATATCGATGCGCTGAAAACCGAGGCTTCGTCTGAAAAAACTGCCGTGGAAGCCGAAGCTCTGGGCATCACAAAGCAGGACGCGTCTTTAGCGAAAGACGCTGATGCTCTGAAGACAAATGGAAATAGTGTCAAAGCCATGCAGGAATCGCTGCAACAGCAGAAGGCGGCAATGGAAACGGAGTCTCAGCAACCTGCGTCAGATCGCGTCAGCCGATTTGACTCTGATTACGATGACCGTCCATCGAAAAATGATGCATTCAATAAAAATGTTGCTGCCTTCAACTTGGCCAGCGCCGAATACAACGACAAAATCAAAGACTTCAACCAGAACCTTGCCGCGCACAAGGATATCGTCGTCAAACACAATGATGCAGTAAACGCTCTGAATGCGAAGATTAAAAATCTCGAGGAGATGGACGACAATTTCAACAACCAATGCGCTGGCTACAAGTTCTACGCCGACGATCTCGATAAAATCCGCGCAGTCGTGTCCAAGGATCCTGTACAAACGCCATAGCAGATTCCCGGCCACACAAAAAAATCGGAGGATTTCGGAATTCTTTCTTACCTCTTTGATGATATGGCAGGATAGCGACACTGTTCGACGGCGCGGCTCAACTCGTCGCTGAGCCCCGAGAGGAGTGCTGATGAACCGATGGAAGCTGGGTGCACTAGCCGTGGCAGGAGTTTTGCTGATCAGCGCCTGCCAGACACAACCGACACACTATGGTCCGGCTTCATACGACCCGCCGCTGCCCTGCGCGGCCCGTTTCGAGCAGCGTGCAGGATTGCTGAACCTGCCGCCGACCCGTCCCCGCACTTCTTCGGCGAATAGTCGAGAACCGGTGCAGATCGCCAGTACCATCTCATACGACCGCCGGTTGAGCGCCTCGGCCCAGTGGACTGATTTCAACGACGGCTGGTCGTCGCTGGCGCTGCGACTGAAGTCTGTGGGTGCGCAATCCATTTCCGTTCACCTGACCGATGTCGCGCTGCCGGCGAAATCACAGATCTGGCTGTGCTCCGCCGATGGCAGGACACAGGAAGGTCCGTATCGCCAGGCGATGGACGGGCAGTTGTGGACTTCAGTGGTGCCTGGATCTGAAGGCTGGCTGGATGTGCTGGTTCCCAGCCAGCAACGCGATCAGTTCAAGGCCACCCTGTTCGAGATTTTCGGCGGCTTCCACTAGCCCCCGCAGCGCGTCTCAGTCCTGAGGCCACCAGCGGTGCGACGCACTGATCACGCGCGCCGGATAATCGTAGCGCCCCAGACTGCCGTTGTAGCGCGCCAGCGCCCGTACCTCGTCGCCATGTTCCTGATTGAAATAAACCTGAAGGATTTTGCAACCCATGTGCAGATTGGTCTGCGGGTCGAATAAATTGTCGTTGGGCTTGCCGATTTCCTTGAGCCAGAAAGGCATGATCTGCATGTAGCCCTGAGCTCCGGACGTGGAAATGGCGTAGCGGTTGAAGCGGCTTTCAACCTCGATCACCGAGAGCACGAATTCCGGCGCCAGATTGACGTGAGTCGCCTCGCCATGCACCAGGCGCAAGAAACGTTCGCGCTCAGCGTCGTCGGGCATCATTGGCTTGAGCCGTGCTGACATGGCGCCGAGCCAGACTTCCGCGTCGAAACGGTTGTCAAAGCCGCTCGACTCGCTCATCGCCTTGACCAGCGCCTGACGCATCTCCGGGTCGGGTTCGCCGGTTGGCCCGGCCCATGCTGGCAAGGCCGCGACGAACAGGGCGAAAGCGAGCCAGGCCAGATTCATCCCTGCAAACGCTCCAGCACAGCCTGGGTGGTGGCAGCAATCATCTCGGCTTTTTCAGCGCGGCGCTGCTTGTACTCGAACTGCTGAGTGGCGAGGCTCTTATCGCCGATGACGATGCGGTGCGGGATGCCGATGAGGTCGGCGTCGGCAAACATCGAGCCGGGCCGCTGGCCACGATCGTCCAGCGCAACCTCCACGCCGGCGGCGCGCAGCTCGCCATAAAGTTTTTCGACTGAATCCTTCACCGCCACCGACTTGTCCATGCCGATCGGACACAGGATGACGCGGAACGGTGCGATGGCATCCGGCCAGATGATGCCGTTGGCATCAAAGCTCTGCTCCAGCGTCGCCGCTACCAGCCGCGAAACACCGATGCCGTAACAGCCCATCTCCGGCGTCACTGCCTGGCCCTTTTCGTCCAGCACGGTCAGACCCATCGCCTTACTGTATTTCTGGCCGAGCTGGAAGACATGTCCACCTTCGATGCCGCGATAAAACTTGATGGCACCCTTGCCGTCCGGCGAGGCATCGCCTTCGACGACATTGCGCAGGTCCGCCACTTCCGGCTCTGCCGCATCACGGCCCCAGTTGGCACCGGTGAGATGGAATCCTTCCTCGTTGGCACCGCAGACAAAATCCGCGAGCGCATTAGCAGCATGATCCGCCAGTACCGGGAGCTTAATGGATACCGGTCCGAGAAAACCTGGGACGCAGCCAAACGCAGTCTTGATCTCCTCGTCAGTCGCCAACTGCAGCGGCGCCGCGACCCTGGGATGCTTTTCGGCCTTGAGCGGATTGAGCGTGTGATCGCCACGCAGTGCCAGTGCAATCAGGCCGCCTGCGCGCGCCTTCACAACCAGCAGTTTCAGCGTCTGCGTCAATGGCAACTTGAGCAGCGCGGCAACGTCTTCGCAAGTCTTCTGCATCGGCGTTGACGCTTTCGCCAGATTTTGTGTCGCCGCTGCACGCGCGCCAACCGGCTTGCATTCCGCCGCTTCGACATTCGCCGCGTACGTACCGCCTTCGGCCACCGCCAGCAGGTCTTCGCCCGAGCCGGCGAGGATATGGAACTCCTCGGACAACGCACCACCGATATTGCCGGAGTCCGCCTTCACCGCGCGGAACTTGACGCCGATGCGCGTGAAGATGCGCATGTAGGCTTCACGCATGTTGTAGTACTCGCGCTCCAGATCGGCCGCGTCCATGTGAAAGGAATAGGCATCCTTCATCAGGAACTCGCGGCCGCGCATCAAACCGAAGCGCGGGCGGCGCTCGTCACGGAACTTGGTCTGGATCTGGTAATAGTTGACCGGCAACTGGCGATAGCTGCGGATGTCCTGGCGCACGTGGTGGCAGATCACTTCCTCTGCAGTCGGCGCATAACAGAAATCGTTTTTGTGGCGATCCTTGATACGCAGCATCTCGTCGCCCATCACCTCCCATCGACCCGACTCCTGCCAGAGTTCGGCGGGCTGTATGGTCGGCATCAGCACTTCCTGTGCGCCGGCGCGGTCCATCTCCTCGCGCACGATGTTCTCGACTTTCTTGAGCACGCGCAGGCCTATCGGCATCCAGGTGTAGAGGCCAGCGCCGAGCTTGCGGATATAGCCGGCGCGCAACAACAGTTGATGCGACACCACCTCGGCGTCCGAGGGGGTTTCCTTGGTGGTACTGATGGTGAATTTCGACAGGCGCATGTGACGATGGTTTTCCGTATGTGACCGTGATTTTTAATCGGGCTGAAACTTAACGGCCCTTGAAGTTGGCTTCGCGGCGCTCGACAAATGATTTGACGCCTTCGGCAGCGTCCTCGGATTTCATCAGCGGCGCGGAATCCGGCAACAGTTTCCGCGCTGCGGGGACTAGACTCTGTTCGAGAAACTGGCGCGAAGAGCGCAGGCTGCCATAGACCGCCAGCGGTGCCTGTTTCGAGATTTTTTCGGCAATGGCGAACGCGCGCTCAAACTGCTCGCCGAGTGGCGCAACCTCCTGCACCAGGCCGATACGATAGGCTTCCTGCGCACCGAACTCGTCGCCGGTCAGCAGATAGCGCTGCGCATTGCCCCAACCGAACTCCTGCACCATGCGCAGCGTCGCACCACCGAAGGCGAAAATGCCACGCTTGACCTCAATCTGGCCGAAACGCACGCCCTCTGCGCAGACCCGCACATCGGCGGCCAGCGCCAGTTCGATTGCGATGGTGTAGCAGATGCCGTGCAGCGCAAACACCAGCGGCTTGCCGACGCGTTTGACCGGGTCGAGACCAAACGGATCACGCTCGTTTTCAGCCAGCGCCGGCCAGCCACCCTTGGCGATATGCGGTGCCCACTTGTCCAGCTCAAGGCCCGCCGTGAAATGCTTGCCGCTGGCGCAGACCAGCCCGCAGCGCATCTCCGGATCGGCGTCGAGCTGGCCATAAGCAACAGCGAGCTGGTGGTACATGTCGACGTCGAAGGCGTTGGCCTTTTCCGGGCGGTTAAGCGTGATGACCAGAACATGGCCGCGCTTTTCGGTCAGAATTTTTTGTTCGCTCATGAAACCATCTCCAGAATTTAAATTTTCTCTCGGCAACCCTAACGGATTGTGCTCAATCTTTCACTTTGAGTATGCGTTCGTGCGGCTGGCCCGCGTGCAGCTCCCAGGCGCGCATTTCCAGAACGCCCTTGGTGTTCAGCGAAATCAGAAGATGCAAGCCGCCCGCGGCCAGTTCATCCGCAACCGGCACAGCAGGCGCCTGAGGATGCGACCAGCAACGCGCCCACAAATCCTGTCGCGGGACGTTGGCCTCGCCGAGTTGGAAGGCAGCGGGCTGATTGTCGCAAGCGATGACCACACCGCGGATTGCCTGCGGTTGCGCGATCTGCGCCTCGTGCAATATCTGTATCGCCAGGCGGCGTGGCATCAGCAACGGTTGTTCTTCAGGCATGCGGAACTCCACAGACAGGGCAATGCGGATCTGCTGAGATACGCAGACGCCGCCAATTCATCGTCAAAGCATCCCACACCAGCAGATGCGCGGCATCATCGCCGATTCCCAGCAAAAGTTTGAGCGCCACCAGCGCCTGCAGGCCGCCAACAGTGCCGACCACCGGACCGAGCACACCGGCTTCCTCGCAGGTTTCCTGCACCTCACCGGCATCGGGATACAAACAGGCATAACACGGACCGCCGCGGCGCAAATCAAACACCGCCAACTGGCCTTCAAACCGGATCGCGGCGCCGGAAACCAAGGGTTTTCGAGCGCTGACACAGACGGCATTGACGGCGAAGCGTGTCGGGAAATTATCGCTGCAATCGAGTATCACGTCGGCTTGCACCACCGCCTGCTCCCAGTTCTGCGCATCACGCAACTCGACCACTACCTGCGGATTGAGTGCAGCGAGCTGGTCGCGCGCGGCCTCGGTCTTGGCGCGGCCCAGATCCGACTGGCGATAGAGTACCTGGCGTTGCAGGTTGCTCAGTTCCACGCGGTCGCGATCGGCGAGAATCAGGCGGCCCACGCCTGAGCCCGCCAGATACAGACTGGCGATGGAGCCAAGGCCACCGACACCAATCACCAGCACCGTGGAGTCGCGTAGCAACTGCTGACCGTTGACGCCCACTTCGCGTAGCACGATCTGCCGGCTGTAGCGCGCCAGGTCGCTCATGACACGGTGCCGTGGGCGCAGCGGGCGTGGGTGAGGAAATGAGCATGGCGCGCCAATCTCCGCAAACCTCGATGCATCACACGCACTTTCAGAGGCGCGCTCATGGCTTGATGCCGCCGCTTGCGCGCTCGTGGCCAGCGAGATCGCGCCGAGTCTGTACCTCCACTAAACCCGCCTGCTGCAACAGTTCACGCACCGCAACAGCCTGATCGTAACCATGTTCCAATAGCAGTGCGCCACGCGATTTCAGTGCCGCAGGCGCCTGACGAATGATGTTGCGCAGATAATCCAATCCATCCTTGCCTGCGGTCAACGCCAGCTGCGGCTCGTGTCGCAGCGCATCGAGATGGACGTCGCCTTCTGCAATGTAGGGCGGATTGGAAACAATCAGGTCGAAGGCAGCGTTGCGCTGATTGCCACAGGCATTCAGGAATGCATCAAAATCACTGTGCTGGAATTGCACACGGGTTATGCGCAGCTTTTCCGCATTGGCGCGTGCCACGTGCAGCGCCGCCTGTGAAATATCGGTTGCGATCACGGCAGCCGACGGCAACTCCGACGCCAGCGCCAATGCAATCGCGCCGCTGCCAGTGCCTAGATCGGCGATACGTGGAAATATCTTGTTCTTCAACACTCCCAGCGCCCATTCCACCAACAACTCGGTTTCGGGTCGCGGAATCAGCACATCCCGTGTCACCTTGAGGTCCAGCGACCAGAAACCCTGATCACCGGTGAGATACGCCACCGGCTCGCCTTGCACACGACGCGCCAGCAGGAATTGAAGCTGCTCATCGGCTTCCTCGGTCAGCGGGCGCTGCATGCGGCCGTATAAAGAACCTCGCGAAATTTGCAGGACATGCGCGAGCAGGATTTCGGCATCGGCGTGCGGCGACTCGTTGTCCGGTCCCAGTATCTGTACGGCCTGCGCCAGCGCCTCGGCGATCTTCACTCGCCCAACTCCGCCAGCAGTTCGGCCTGGTGCTCGGACAGCAGCGGGCCGATCACCGGATTGAGGTCGCCCTCGATGATGCGATCGAGCTGGTAGAGCGTGAGATTGATGCGGTGATCGGTGACGCGCCCCTGCGGAAAGTTGTAGGTGCGGATGCGCTCGGAGCGGTCGCCGCTGCCCACCAGCGACTTGCGCTCGGCGGCCAGTTTGCTGTGGGCTTCGCGCTCCTGTTTGTCCTTGATGCGCGCGGCCAGCACGCGCATGGCTTGAGCCTTGTTCTGGTGCTGTGAACGCCCGTCCTGGCACTCCACCACCGTGCCGGTCGGGATGTGGG
>JBOICK010000004.1:0-7488 GCA_050739895.1 Stenotrophobium sp. | reverse complement strand
GTACGGGCCCAACACCAACGTCGGTGCTGGCTCCATCATCTTCATGCTGGAGCAGCAGCAGAACTACATCACCAAGCTCATGCTGCAGCGTGTGAAAAAGAACTGGCGCACGGTAGAAGTAACCGCTGTCGCGCATGCGGCCTATAGTCAGGAGATGCAAACGCGCAGCGCCGGAACCACCTACGCGGGCGACTGCCAGAGCTGGTACAAGACTGCAGAGGGCATCAACACCAATAACTGGGTGGGTTCCATGGTGGAGTTCCGCCGCCGTTGCTCGGCGCCAATACTGTCGGACTTCCAGGGCGCGTAAAACGTCGCGCTAAACGGCGAGATGCCATCGAGGAGAATAATCTTCCACAGGTCGGGCACTGGGCCGGGTTGGGACGTCGCATCATCTGCAATAATTTTCAAAACAACGTGAGGAGCAGTAGGCATGAAGATTCAGGGCAAGGTATTCATCATCACCGGCGGCGCTTCGGGTCTGGGTGGTGCAACGGCGCAGCGTCTTGGCGCGCTGGGCGCGAAGATTCTGATCGCCGATCTCAACGAGGCTGGCGGCAATGAGCTGGCAAGGCAGATCGGCAACGGTTCCCGCTTCGTGCGCGTCGACGTGACCTCCGAGGCCGACGTGCAGAAGGCGGTGGATGTCGCCGTCAAGGAAATGGGCGGCCTGCACGGCGCGGTCAACTGCGCCGGCGTCGGCACACCGGAGAAGGTGCTGGGCAAGACCGGTCCGATCGCGCTGGCCTCCTTCGCTAAGGTTATCAACATCAACCTGATCGGCACCTTCAACGTGGTCCGCCTCGCGGCGCACGCCATGAGCCAACAGGCGCCGGATGAGGAAGGCGAGCGCGGCGTGCTGATCAACACCGCCTCGGTAGCCGCGTTCGATGGCCAGATCGGCCAGCCCGCGTATGCCGCATCCAAGGCCGCCGTGGTCGGCATGACGCTGCCGATCGCACGCGAACTGGCACGTTACGGCATCCGCATCGTCACCATTGCACCGGGCTTGTTCGAGACGCCGATGATGGCGTCCCTGCCGAAGGAAGCGCAGGACTCCCTTGGCAAGAGCGTGCCGTTCCCGTCGCGCCTCGGTCGCCCGTCGGAGTTTGCGCAGCTGGCGCAGCAGATTGTCGAAAACCCGATGCTCAATGGCGAGACCATCCGCCTAGACGGTGCGCTGCGCATGGCACCGAAATAAACGCCGCTGCTCCTCAGCTTGTGACCGAACTGAACATGATTGAAATCCACTACAGCGCCGGCAACGGCGTCGCTCTCATCCGTTTCAGACGATGAAGTGGTTTGAAAAATTCTTTGCGCTCAGCAAGACAAGTTGAACTATGCTCATGACCTGCGGTCGACAGCGTCTACCTGTTACGGCTTTGCCCATGAGACAGAACATTTATACGGCTGCGACCTCTGCAAGCTTGCGAAAGGGGATCGCGGCGTGTCTCGTGCTGTTGCTGGCAGCGTGTCACAAGGAGCCAAAGTGGCATCTGGATAATGTGACCCACATTGTCGCGCCGCTCGAATTCTCGTTGCAGAGTACCAACGGCGGCATTGCAACCGCGGCTGATTTCCGCGGCAAGGTTACGATGATGTACTTCGGTTACACCCACTGCCCGGATATCTGCCCGACTACGCTGGCCAAACTCGTTGATGTAGTGCACCAGATGGGTCCACAGGCAGAGGACGTGCGTGTATTGTTCGTCACGATGGATCCCGCACGGGATACGATTCCGGTGCTCAGGGCCTATGTCGATGCCTTCGATGCCGTACATTTCGTTGGCTTGCGTGGTGACGCCAAGGAAACCGCCGGCATTGCGAGGCGCTACAGGGTCGGCTACACCCTCAGCAAACCGGATGCCAGTGGCAACTATGAGGTGGGTCACAGCACTGCGGTATTCATATTCGACACCAATGGCAACGCGAGGCTGCTGGGTACCGAGACGACGCCCAGCGCTGATTATGTTGCCGACATCAAGCGCCTGCTTCCCCGCTGATTTCCTGGGAACTCTGCACAGGAATCATTCCATGCATGTCAAAACACTGATGAGCACCTTGTCGGCAGTGACCCTGTTATTCATCGCCACTGGTGCAATGGCCGCGGGCAAGCCGGAATTCCGCGATGGCTGGATCCGGCTGCTGCCAGCATCGCTTCCCGCCGCAGGCTATTTCACGCTGAGCAATACCGGTGACAGCGCCTTGACGCTGACCGGTGCACGATCAACAGATTACGGTAGCGTGATGATGCACCAGAGCATGACGGACTCTGAAGGCGCACATATGCGGATGGTTGATGCGGTTGCCATAAATCCAGGCGAGACCCTGCGCTTCAAGCCCGGAAGCTACCACCTGATGCTGATGGACGCACGAAGCAAGATTGAAGTCGGTGAGAAGGTGCCGATTCAATTGATGTTCGCGGACGGGCACAGCCTGGATGCCGAGTTCACGGTGCGTCCGGCAGCAGCGTCAGGTCCTTAGCCTTGAGTGCTTTGCCGCGGCGATCCATGGAGTGGCCATTTGCGAAATACAGATAGAACACGATCAGCATCGCAAGCAGGCTCATCATGCTTCCGGGGATCCAGATAATCAGGCCGCCAAGCTGTTGATCGGTGATCGGATCGATGGGGTAGAACCGGCCGCAGATGCCGTAAACCTTGAACAGATCGTGCGTGGTCAGGCTGATCACCGCACCCATCAGGAGCTGCGGCAGGGTTATGGCTGCTAGCATCATGATACGCATGCCATAGCCCATTCGTGCCGGTGGACTGGGCTGCGGGTCCAGGACCAGCAACCAGAAGGGCAGTCCATCAAGGACCATGCTCCAGTTCATCATGTTGTAGATGGGCAGGCTGAGCATCGCCGCGAAGTGCACCTGCGGAATCAGCCAGAAGCCGATGCCGGCAACGAACATGACCGCCGCCACTACCGGATTAAGCACGACGTTCAGCAGGCCACGCACCCAGATATTCTCCCGCAACGGCGCCACTACCCGAAGCTGGATGTTTTGCGGGATGCCGGCGCGCAGGATCGGTAGCGGCACTGACAACGCAATCAGGAACGGCCCGAGATGATGCAGTACCAGATGCTGCAGGCGATGGACAAAGAACATGTGCTGCGCGTAGTAGTCGATCTTTGTCTGCAGTACGACGTAGAGCAGCACGACCCCCAGCGTATAAGCCACTCTGCCGCCGTATCCCACGGGGTTGCCAGCCGTGCGCAGACGATTGACGCCGCGCCAGTAGATCACCAGGGCCAGTAGCGTGCATGCCAGGACGGTAGGAGAGAAATCCCACGGCTGCAGGTTATCGAGTAGCAGGTGCATGATTTTCCTGGGTTGTAAGCGGTGGCAGGATAGCGGAGTTTCGTGTGCGGATTTGATCAGTGGGCAAGTTCAACAAGATCAAGCAGACGTATCGAATTTGATTATGTATCGATGTGCGCGTCGCGGATGCATTCCCTGACGCCCGGCATGTTCTTCAGACGCACGCAGATGGCGTTGTACTGGTTGGTGGTCACCTGCGACAGTTCGATGGCGGCCTCGTCGAGATCGGGGTTGTCATCCGATCGCTTCACGATCAATTGTTTCACGCGTGCGCTGCCACTTCCCAGTATGCCGTCCACGCTGTTCAACGACACGCTGCCACGGTCGGCAATCAGATGAACGCCGCGTTGTTCCTTGGCGGCGATCAGCCAGCGTTCCAGCGGTTTGATACCGGCGAGGATGACGAGAATGACGAGCGTTGCGTCGAATGCCGCCATGTACAGGCCGCCGCCGACCGCCAGGCCAATTCCTGCCACCGACCACAGGCTCGCGGCCGTGGTCAACCCACGGATCACTTCGCCGCGCAACAGGATGGATCCGGCGCACAGGAAGCCGATGCCCGATACAACCTGTGCGGCCATTCTGGAGGGATCAAGCTCGACATGCGCCTTGCCCAGCACATCGTCGAAGCCATAGGCGGAAACCAGCATGATCAGTGACGAACCCACGCACACCAGCATGTGGGTACGCAGGCCCGCGGCCCAATTCAGCCGCTCCCGCTCCAAACCAATGATGCTGCCGAGAACGGCGGCAACGCCTAGGCGCGTTAGAACCTCCATGTTACTGGGACTGTCGAGCATATCTTTCTCTCTGGCCGTTAATGGGAAGTGAAGGGGAAGCAGACTGCTATTTTAAGTTGCTCTCCACCAGCGCCGTCTGTGCCACCTGTTCAGCAGCGGGTTGCGCGGGCTTGATGGTAGGCAAGAAGGTTTCCGCCAGTGCCTGGTAGATCGCCTTGCTGCAGACCAGTTTCGATGCGCCGGCGGCGATGAAGGCAGTCGCGAGAATGGGAAGAATCAGGCCATGGTCATCAACCATCTCCATGACAATCACGGCGCCAGTCATCGGCGACTGGGTAACGCCGGTGAAATAGCCGACCATGCCTAGAATGATCATCGCTGCCATCGGCACCTGCGGCAGGAGCAGGCCGAGATCCGCGCCGAGTCCGGCGCCGGTCGAGATGGAGGGCGAAAAGATGCCGCCTGGGATGCCGGTGAGATAGGACAGCAGTGTCGCCAGCAGCTTGTAGATAGGGAACAACAGTTGCGGCGCGTGCCCGGTCATCAACAGGTCGCGGGCCTCCTGGTAGCCGGTGCCATAGGTGGATCCGTGGGAGAGCAGGCCAATCATGGCGATGATGCAGCCCAGTCCGAAGGCGAGCGCGACCGGATGCTCTTTCGACAGCGGTAACAGATGCTGTCCGAATGAGATCAGCAGACGGCTGAACAGTCCGCCCAGCAAGCCACCGGCGATGCCACACAGCGGCACCGCCAGCCAGCTCGAAGCCGATGGCAGATGCACGACCGCCTTGCCGAAGTAGATGTAATTGCCGAGCAGCGCCGTGCTGACCACGCCGGCGATGACCACCGCTGTCAGCAGGGTGCCGGTGGTTCTTTCCTCGAAGGAGCGCGCGAGTTCTTCCACGGCGAAGACTATGCCGGCAATGGGCGTGTTGAATACCGCCGCGATGCCGGCTGCACCGCCGGCCAGGATCAGTGCGCGCTGCATTGCCTGGAACGGCACGCGACTCCAGCGTCCCATGGCGTCCATCAATGAAGCGCCGATATGGACCATCGGTCCTTCTCGACCGATTGAGGCGCCAGCCAGCATGCCCAGGATTGTGAGCAGAATCTTGGCAAAAGCGATGCGCAGCGATAGCAGTGCGCCACGATCCTTTTCATCCGCGATGTCGAGTGAGGCGATGACCTGTGGAATGCCGCTGCCCTGCGAGCCGGAAAACACCTTGCGCGTTAGAAACGCCAGCAAAGCAAGGCCGAATGGAGTAACGGCGAGGCCGAGTAGAGGCCAATGCGTGATGAGGCTGGTATGTACCGCCAAGGCCCATGCGCAGGCCTTGATGAATACGACCGCGCTCAATCCCACTAGCAGTGCGCCCCCCCAGAAAACCAGACGGGATTGCCATCCGGCGAGGTATGCGAGGCGCGACATGTACACTCTGTAAACGTAACTAAGGCTGTGATTTTACTATAGGCAGGGACCTCTCAACTGCTGCAGCTGACGCTGATGTGATGGGCGGAAGCCGGGGGCTCGGCTGCGTAGGCTTCGAAACCCGGATGCTCGTCAAAAGGTCTTTTCAGCAATGTCATGACCCGCTCGATTTCCGAAGAATCACCGCGCTGCGCTTGTTCTATTGCGGCCTGCGCCAGATGGTTGCGCAGCACGTATTTCGGATTGACCGTATTCATGCGCCGTGCGCGTTCGGTATCGTCTGATTGTTCCGAGCGCAGCCGCGTACGGTAATCCCGCACCCATGCATCAAAGGCTTCGAGGTCAGCGATTTCTTCGCGGATGCCGGTTGCGGGAGCTTCGTCACCGGCTCGCAGCCGCGAGAGATGGCGAAAGCTGCGTGTGAAATCGGATTTTCCGCGATAGAGAATGCTCAAGAAGCGGTTGATCAGTTCCGTATCTTCGTCTCGCGCTTCGCGCAGGCCGAGTTTGGCGCGCCAGTGTCCGGTCACGGAGCCGGTATAGGCAGGCGCATAACGTTCGAGTATGGCAGTCGCGATTTCCACTGATTTGTCCGGATCGTCCGACAGCAGGGGCAGTGTCGCCTGCAACAGGCGCGAGACGTTCCAGTGGCCAATGCCGGGCTGGCGGTCGTAGGCATAGCGCCCGCTTTCGTCGGAGTGATTGCAGATGTGATGGGTGTCGAAGCCGTCCATGAAACCGAAGGGTCCATAGTCCAGCGTCAGGCCGAGGATGCTCATGTTGTCGGTATTCATCACGCCGTGACAGAAACCCACGACCTGCCACTGTGCCATCAACCGCGCGGTGCGTTCGGTGATTTCTGCCAGCCATGCTTCGTACTGGTTGGGCAGGCCGACGAACCACGGGTAATGCTCGGCGATGACGTGATCCGCCAGCGGCTTCAGTTTGTCGTGTTCGCTCCGGTAATAGAACACCTCAAAGCTGCCAAAGCGCACGTGGCTCTGCGCCAGGCGCGTGAGCACGGCAGCGGTCTCGACCGTTTCACGCCGTACCGGGTCGGGGCTGGTAACGACGCACAGGCCGCGCGTGGTCGGGATGCCGAGCCCGTGCATGGCTGCACTGCACAGGTATTCGCGCACGCTGGAGCGCAGCACTGCGCGACCGTCGGCGAAGCGCGAATAGGGCGTCATGCCTGCGCCCTTGAGCTGGATGTCCCAGGATTCGTCGCGTGCATTGCGTACCTGCGCAATCAGCATGGCGCGACCATCGCCGAGCTGCGGCACGTAGCTGCCAAACTGGTGGCCCGAATACAGCATTGCCAGCGGTTCGGCGCCCTTCAGAGGGCGGTTGCCGGCGAAGATTTCCGCGAACTCTGGACGCCAAGATTCGGCGGGATCGAGATCGATCAGCGTCGCCGCGTCGGCATTGAAGTGCAACAGCTTCGGCGCCGGCAGCGGTGCGGGCTGCACTCGCGAGTAATAGTCCGCCGGCAGCCTCGCGAAACGATTGTCGATTTTCAGGGTATCAAGACGGTGCAGCGGGGGAGCGGGAGGCGTGTCCATGCGTCACTTTAGGGCCCACGACTGCAGCGAGTCGAGTAAAATCCGCGCCCTTATCTTCAACACTATCGGGAAATTCCCATGCATATTTACGTCGGCCATTCCGGCATTCTGGGGCTGCTGCTCCTGATCGCCGATATCTATGCGATCGTCAGCACCGTGCAGGGCAATACCACTACGGGCAAGAAAGTCGCCTGGATCCTGCTCATCCTGTTCCTTCCAATGCTGGGCTTCATCATCTGGTGGTTGGCCGGGCCGCGATCAAAATAGGTTGTTGCTATCTGTGCAGGGGCCGGTATCGCCGGCCTTTTTCATGCGGCCAGTATGCGACGGCGCAGTTGCTTTTGGGACAGCGTATGGGTACTGGCACGCTGCCTGAGTGCTGATGGCGTCATGTCAAACCAGCGGCGGCATGCGCGCGTGAACACCGAC
>JBOICK010000003.1:0-2228 GCA_050739895.1 Stenotrophobium sp. | reverse complement strand
TTCCGGGACTCCGCCGCATCCATCACCACGCGCAGGTCCTCGGCCCAGTCCTCGGCGGTCGGCGTGACGCTGGCGGGCAGACGATCGGACAAACCCGATCCACGGCGATCGAACAGGATCAGCCGGCTGAACGAGGCCAGACGCATGAGGAAGCGTTCGGCCTCCGGGAAATCCCACTGGAGGTCAAGGTGGGTGATCATCCCGCCGCTATAGATCAGATCGATCGGCCCCTCGCCCACCACCTGGTAGGCGATGTAGGCACTGCCGGCGCGGGCGTAGTTGGTCTGCGGTTGCGGCATGAATATTCCTCAAATCTGCAACGAGGCTAGACGCGCACTCCGCGCTGGTCAATGACCCGGCAGCGCGTTCAGCGCAGCAGGCGCTCCAGCCAGCGGATCACGCGCGCGTAACTCTCCGGCATCCAGCGCTGCAGACGGTCAATGAGCTTCGCGTCCGGCCCGATCAGAATGCGCCCGCGTCCGCGCTCGATACCACTGACGATGGTCTGCGCGGCCTTTTCCGGCGTGGTGATGGCGATCTTGTCGAAATCCTTGACCAGCACCGATTTGTCCTTGCGACCGAGGTCATCGGAGGTGAAACGGGCATTGCGCACGATGTTGGTCCTGATGCCGCCGGGATGCACGCACACCGCGCGCACGCCGGTGTCGCGCAGGTCCTGGCGCATCACCTCGGTGTAGCCGCGCACCGCGAACTTGGCGGCGCAGTACGCGCCGTTGGCCGGCCAGCCGATCAGGCCGTAGAGGCTGGAGACGTTCACGATCACGCCGGACTTGCGTGCCAGCATGCCGGGCAGGAAGGCGTGGGTGCCGTGGATCACGCCCCAGAAATTGATGCCCATCAGCCATTCCAGATCCTCGTAACGCATCTCCTGCACCGGTTGCAGCAGCGCCACGCCGGCATTGTTGATGATGAGATCGGCGCGTCCGTACTGCGCTTCGACCTCGCGCGCGAAGGCTTCGAACGCGGCGCGGTCGGAGACGTCCAGCTTGCGCGTCAGCACCGGCGCGCCGATGCGCGTGGCAGTGTCGGCGAGGCCGGTTTCGTTGATGTCGGCCAGCGCGAGCTTGCAACCCTTCCTGGCCAGCAGTTCCGCCAGCGCGCGGCCGATGCCCGAACCCGCGCCCGTGACGACAGCAACCTTGTCTTGAAATGAATACATGGAGTTTTCCTCGGACGAACTAGTGACAATACTTATTGTCACTTTATGACTGACAATATATCGTGTCAATATCACCCCATGAACTCACGCAAAGCCATCCTGAATCCGCGCCTCTACCGCGGCGCAAGCATGGATGCGCGGCGCAGCGAACGCCGCCAGAGCCTGATCGAAGCGGGCGTCGCGGTCTATGGCAGCGAGGGCTATCACAACGCCACCGTGCGTGGCATCTGCGCCGAAGCCGGGCTCACGGAACGTTATTTCTACGAATCCTTCGAGAACAGCGAGGCCCTGCTCAGCGCGGCCTACGAATACCTGATCGAACAGCTCAACCAGCGCATGCTGGCGGCGATCGACACCGCGCCCAGGCAGCCGGAAGCGATGGCCCTGGCGGCGCTCAGGACTTATTTCGAATACAACCGCGACCCGCGCGTGGCACGCATCCTGTTTGCGGAAGTCCTCGGCGTCAGTCCGCACGTGGACCAGCTCTATCGCAGCGCCATGCAGCGTTTTGCCCACTTGATCGGAAGCCTGGGCAAGGGTGCACTGGGCAGCGCCGCCACGCCGGGAATCGACGAGGAATTGATTGCGTCCGGACTGGTCGGCGCGGCCGTGCAGATCGCCATGAACTGGGCCCTGGGCGGCTACAAAAAACCGATCGAGGAAGTCGTCGCCAGCACCCACGCAATCTATGTCGCGGTGGTGCACCAGCGGCAGGCCGGCGCGATCAGCCCGCAGCAGGCGCGGTGAGGCGTTCGAGTTTGCCCAGGTAAGTCAGCGCGAATTCGCGCGTTTCGCCGCACATTTCCACCAGCGCCATCAAGCTGCCGCAGACCACGGGCCGGCGCGGATCGCCAAACAATCCGCAGCGATTGTCCGCGCCAAGCTGCACACAGCGCACGCCAGCCGGTTTGCCTTGCGGCATGCCGGGGATCGGCGAGGTGATCGAAGGCGCGACGCAGCAGGCGCCGCAACCGGAACGGCAATTCATGGAGAGGACAACACAGGAAAGGGCGCGGATTGTGTCACAGCGCGCCCATCGCCTGTAGGA
>JBOICK010000002.1:0-7983 GCA_050739895.1 Stenotrophobium sp. | reverse complement strand
ATTAAAAAGCGCGCATGAGTTCTAAATAACTCATGTGCGCATTATAACGCGCATATAGGCAAAGTCAAGCGCACTGGAAAATGATCAGATACCGACTTCGAGAATTTATGGCAGACCGTTCCTTTAGGCAGGGACGAAACCTTACGATTAGTGAAATCGCCCAGGAGACCGGCATCGCTCGTCGTGTATTGACAAGCATTGCCAACGAGCGTGGTTATAACAGCGGCGTCGAAAATATTGACAAGCTGTGCCGCTATTTCGTCTGCGGAGTTTCGGACGTGATGGAGTACATTCCGGACGAATCAGTGCCGCTGGCTGAACCTAAACTTGGCAGTACAGAGAGTCCTGTAAAGAAGAGACCTAAGACGTCGTCGCGTTAATGCCTTGAGAATTGATGCGAGCACAGTTTTAGCTCCTGTAGAGGGATGGCCACTGGCTCCGACGGAAGATCAACTCTCATCAGAGCAGCCTTATTCGGGCCCGTACGAAAGAGGTCAACAGCCTCAAAGCGGGCGATTGATCTGATCAATTTATCTACAGCTCTGTCCCGTGAAGCAAAGGTCAAAAGCAGAAAATTTCGAAAGCTCGGTGGCCCGTAACTGTCCCGCTACGGTCCCGTAACTGTCCCGTAATGCTTTCCAAGAAAGTTTGAGAACCAGAAAATTTGCCAGACAAAGTCAGCGTACAAACAAAAAAACGCAGTGAACACAAGGCATTAACCTGCATTCACTGCGTCGATTTTCTGGTGGACAGTACAGGGCTTGAACCTGTGACCCCCGCCGTGTGAAGGCGATGCTCTACCACTGAGCTAATCTTCCGAGGGGCGCAAATCATAGTGATGCACAGCTTTGGCGTCAACGGGTTTGCGGTGTCGCCCATTCTTCCGCGGTTCGATGCGATGCAGCAGGAACGGCAGGCACAGGCTGCGCAGGGCGGGGAGATCGAGGGTCATCATGCCAAGCAGTGTGTCGTTGTCGAGACTGCGAAATTCGTCAACCACGCGCAGCAGTCGTAACGGCGCGTCTTCGTTGTATTGCGCGGCAATCACCAGGCCGCCGTCAAGGCGCGATGGCCGTATCGTGAGCTGCATGGGCGTTATGCGCCTCAGGCGGCCGTTGCGCCGGACCAGGTTGAGGCCGCCGCCGTCGTCGTCGAAAGTCTTGCCGTACCAGCCGCGCAGCACCGCGAGCTTGAAGCCCAGCGGCGCCAGACGCCGCAGCCATTGCGGGCCCGCGAATTCGGCGCGCCAGGCGCCGGCCACCGAGATCGGCAGCGACAATTTGCGGAATACACGGCGCGTGGCGCGCAGCGAGCCGTGGAGATTGAGATTGAGCGGAGTCGTGGACGAAGGATTCACGCTGCGGATTGTAAGCGCTGAGCGTTGAGTAATGGCGGCGACATGGTTAGGCTGCGCGCTTTTGCCGCAGGAGATCATCCATGTCCAATGTCCCGCCGCTGATGCTGGCGATCCAGAACCGCGATCTCGTCGCCGCGCGGGCGGCGCTGGCGCGCGATGCCGGTCAGGCCACGCAGGCGTTGCCCGGCGGCATCTCGCCACTGATGTTCGCCCTCTACAACGGCGCGCCCGATATCGCCGCGCTGCTGCGCGACGCGCGCCCGCTGGACGTATTCGAGGCTGCTGCCATCGATGATGCGCAGCGAATTGCGGCGCTGGTTCTGGCAGATCCGAAGCTGATGACGCATTACAGCCCCGATGGCTGGACGCCGCTGCATCTTGCCGCGTTTTTCGGTAGTCGAGACGCCCTGCTGGTATTGATCGGCATGGGTGCGTCGCTGGACGCGCTATCGACCAATCCGATGAGCAACACGGCGATGCACGCGGCAATTGCCGGTGCGTCGGGCGAGAGCCTGGCACCGCTGCTGATTGCGCTTGGTGCGGATGTCCAGCATGTTGGTGGCAGCGGTGTCACCGCGCTGCACCTGGCCGCGACCCGTGGATTCGAGGGTCTGTGCAAGCTGCTGCTGAACCGCGGCGTCGACCGCAATGCACGCACCGAGGACGGCAAGACCGCTGCGGAACTTGCGCGTGACCGCGGGCATCTGGGCGCGGCCGCCTTGCTGGAACTGGCGATGCAGTGAAGTTCATGGCAGCTGCGGTCGATCCGCGGCGCCTGTGCTGGTTGCAGTCGGGCGTGCATCATTGGCTTGGCCAAAATCAAGCGCTAGGCTAAAGCTCCCAAGAGCGAATGCCACAACACGCCGATGATTCAGAGAACCTATCCGATAGTGCCCGGAGAGATTGGAGTCGTTGACACAAGCTGGCCGCTGGGCTGGGTGCCGCGCTATGGTGCAAGCGCCGCGCTCAAGGACAATTCGGCGGCTTTCAACAACTGCGTGAAATCGCTGGTCGCACTTGGCGGTGGCGACATGCTGGTGCCCTGTGCCGAGAGTGGTGCGGCTTACCGGTTCATCCACGCGTTTCACATGCGCTCGGGCGTTCATCTCAAGGGTGTTGGCGGACGGCCAGTTCTGAGCAGCGAAGTACGTTATGGCCAGCAGGTTGCCAATGTTCCTTCGCGCTTGATGATGATGGGCTCGGTCGCGCCGTGGAACATCTACCGCTTCAACCGGGATGCCTGCGCCGATGCGGCGAGCGGCGACACGGCCGTTACACGGACCACTCGCACGCAGGACTTTGCCGTGGGCGACACCGTGGTGGTGTTCAGCGCCGACTACACCAACAGCAATCCCGCTTTCGTCGCGCCACAGGGCAAGGTGTTCTCTGCGCTGCCGCTGTGGATGCGGTTCAACCAAGTCACGTCGGTAGACGATGTCGTTATCGGCCTCAAGTATCCGATTGACCAGGATGTGGTGAATCCGCGCATCGCCAACAACAATACTCTCGGCGTCGTCGATCACTACGGCGACCCCTGCTACATCTGCACCGACGCCTGCGTACAGGGGCTGGACATCCGCATGGATGGCGGTAACTGGCTGGGCGAAACCGCGACGCTGGATTGCGTCTTCTGTGATCTCGACACGCATGGCAACGTCGCCGCGTGGAACGGCATCCAGCGAACCGAGATTGCGCATATCCGCTCCACCGTCACCGTCGCCGGTATCGAACTTGGCATGTGCCCGTACAAAGTCGATTGCCACGATATCCGGATGGCGGTCAGCATCACAGAAGGGTCCTTGGGGAACTTCCGGCCTTATGGATTTCTCACCTGCGTCGAAAATCCCAAGGAAGTGTTTTTCAACAACATTGACCTCGACATGAGTGGCTATGGTTATCCCGATCTGTTTTTCTCTAATATCGGGGTGGTCTATCTGGCCTGCATGGTCGATTGCGGCCTCGACGGTCTCAGGGTCAGATTTGGAAATTCACCCATCACCCGCCCGGCTGTGATGCTCGTCGGCGGAACGGCCAACCTTGCCGGGCAAGGCGGTGGCGGTTCCGTAGGCAGTCCCGGATTGACCGGCTGCAATTTCAACAATATTCAGATCAGCGGCAATTCGGCATTACTTTGCGGATGGGATTGCGCAACTGGCGTGCCGTCGGACAACCGCGTCATCACCGGCAACACCTTCAGCAATATCCTGATCGACCTGCCTAACCTGATCGGCATCCCGTTCGGGGTCGCTGGCCGCGACAACATCTACAACAATGTACGGTGCTCGCAGTGGGACTTTCCGGTCTATGGCTGATCGTTACTGGCCGCCAAAGCAGCCGGAGTCTGCTACGCTCATCGGATTAAATTGCGGCGGTGAGCATCATGTCCCGATGCGGTATCGTCAACCGGATAGGCACTGGAGTGGGGAATTCATGAATGAAGTATTGGGCGCGGTGGTGCCGTGCAAATTATGTGGAAACGCTAGCCATCGCCTGTGCGAACTGGACAACCCGTCGAGCGCAACGCGGGTGCTGGACATTTACCGCTGCACGGGCTGTGGCATAGTTTTTGTCGGCAACAAGATCACGTCCGCAGAACTCTCGCAGGCCTATAACCACGACTGGAGCGACTACTACAAGACCATCGAGTACGAAAACCGCCGCAAGATGCTGCACTCGATTGACGACATCCGCCGGCTGGCGAGCAATGATGCGGTGGTGCTGGACATCGGTGCCGGCAGCGGCATGTTTACTCAGGAGTTTTACAAGGCTGGTTTCAAGCGCCTCGCGGCCCACGAAATTCCGGGCTCGAAGTTGCAACATCTCGAGGCGATCGGCTGCAAGATTTATCAGGATTTCGATTATCAGTGTCTGCCATCGGACAGTTTCGATGTCGTGACCCTGCTCGATGTGGTCGAGCATGTGGTTGACCCGCAGTTTCTGCTGGATGCCTGCTATCGCGTGCTCAAGCCCGGTGGCGTGGTTTATTTCCACACGCCGGTGGTGGCGTTCATGGATCGGGTGATGCATGGCTTGCTGTTTGTGCCGGGCCTGCGCGGCGCCGGGCGCATGTGGCAGCGCGGCCGCACCAACGTCTACCATTTGCAGAATTTCACGCCCGCCGCACTGCGTTCGATACTGAGCAAGGCGGGGTTGGCCGAGGTCGTGGTCAAAACCCGCAACGAATTGTCCTGGCCGTTGTGGGCTTACGTCGAGAAATACCTCACCAGCCGCTTCGGTTGGCCGACGTTTACGGCGCGGCTGCTGACGCCGCTGTTCTGGCCTTTCCTGGCAACCAGCCTGTTCAATTCAAACAAGGCGATCGCCTGGGCGCGCAAGCCGGCTGCTAGCGGCGCGCCCTGAAGAATTCCTTTAGCAGTGCGCTGCACTCGGCTTCCATCACGCCACCGGTCCATTCGAGTCGATGATTGAGCCGGGGGTTGGCGATTACGTCGTAGACCGAATTCACCGCACCGGCCTTGGGGTCTGCGGCGCCGAACACCAGCCGTGACACGCGTGCGTGGATGATCGCGCCGGCGCACATCACGCAGGGTTCGAGCGTGACGTAGAGCGTGGTGCCGGGCAGGCGATAATTGCCCAATGCCTGCGCCGCCGCGCGCAGCGCCATCATCTCGGCGTGTGCGCTAGGGTCTTGCGTGGTGATGGGACGGTTCCAGCCCTCGCCGATGATGTGGTTCTCCTGCACCAGCACCGCGCCCACCGGCACTTCGTCCTCGCCCTGAGCACGCTGCGCCAGCGCCAGCGCGTGGCGCATGAAGAATTCATCGTGGGCGCAGTCGTCGGTCATGTAAAAGTGTTACCCGCTGTGCCGGGTTGTTAGGACAGGATTGTTAAATTTTATACACTTATTTATTAAATAATGTATATAATATAACAATGCTGTTAGGCATATCCAGTCGAGCGGGTGGCGGCTGCTCGCGGCCGCTGCGCGGCCTGGCGATGTTCGCGACGCTAACATCCACACGCCGCGCACGTGGCGCGGGGCTCCTGCACGCCGCTCGCATCGCTACTCCCACTCAATCGTCGCCGGCGGTTTGCCGGAGATGTCATAGACCACACGCGAAATGCCGGGCACTTCGTTGACGATGCGGCGCGAGCACACATCCAGCAGTTCGTAGGGCAGGTGCGCCCAGTGCGCGGTCATGAAGTCGATGGTCTGCACTGCGCGCAGCGCGATCACCGGCTCGTAGCGGCGGCCATCGCCGGTGACGCCGACGCTTTTCACCGGCAGGAACACGGCGAAGGCCTGGCTGGTTTTTTCGTACCAGCCCGAGCGGCGCAGTTCCTCGATGAAAATATGATCGGCGCCGCGCAGCGTATCGGCGGCGGACTGGGTGACTTCGCCGAGGATGCGCACGCCCAGGCCGGGGCCGGGGAAGGGGTGGCGGTCAATCATCTCGCGCGGCAGGCCGAGCTCCAGGCCGATGGCGCGGACTTCGTCCTTGAACAGTTCGCGCAACGGCTCGACCAGCTTCATCTTCATGCGCTCGGGCAGGCCGCCGACGTTGTGATGACTCTTGATGACGTGCGCCTTGCCTGTCTTCGCTCCCGCGGATTCGATTACGTCCGGGTAGATCGTGCCCTGCGCGAGAAAATCTATTCCTTGCAACTTGCGCGCCTCCTCGTCGAACGCTTCGATGAACAGGCGGCCAATGATTTTGCGCTTGGCTTCCGGATCGGTGACGCCCTTGAGTTCTGACAGGAAGCGCTCCTCCGCGTTGACGCGGATCACCTTGACGCCAAGGTTCCTGGCGAACACCTGCATCACCTGGTCGCCCTCGTGCAGGCGCAGCAGGCCGTGATCGACGAACACGCAGGTCAGTTGATTCCCGATGGCCTTATGCAGCAGTGCGGCGACAACGGAAGAATCCACGCCGCCGGACAGGCCCAGCAGCACTTTCGACGCACCGACCTGTGCGCGCACGCGTGCGATGGCGTCGTCGATGATGTGGCCCGGCGTCCAGGCGTTGCCGCAGCCGCAGATCTCGTGCACGAAGCGTGAGTAGATGCGCTTGCCCTGCGGCGTGTGCGTCACTTCGGGATGAAATTGCAGCGCGTAATACTTGCGCGACTCGTCAGCCATGCCGGCGATAGGGATGTCCTTGGTTGAGGCGATCAGCTTGAAGCCGGTCGGCAGTTCGGAGACGTGATCGCCGTGGCTCATCCAGACGTCGAGCAGGCCGTGGCCTTCGGCGTTGACGCGATCTTCAATGTCCTTGAGCAGCGCCGAGTGCCCGCGTCCGCGCACCTCGGCGTAGCCGAATTCCTTGACGCTGCCCGGCAGCACTTTGCCGCCGAGTTGGGCGGCCATGGTCTGCATGCCGTAGCAGATGCCCAGCACCGGCACGCCGAGTTGCCAGATCGCGTCGGATGTGCGCGGCCCATTTTTGTCGAGTACCGATTCCGGTCCGCCCGAGAGAATCACGCCCTTGGGCGCGAACAGGCGGATTGCGGCGTCATCCATGTCCCAGGGATGCAGTTCGCAGTACACGCCGAGTTCACGCACGCGGCGTGCGATGAGCTGCGTGTACTGGCTGCCGAAATCGAGAATCAGGATCTTGTCGTGATGGATGTTCATAAGGGAGATGGCAATTGCGACGTAAACAAAAACCCCGGCTGGAGCCGGGGCTGAGAATTACCCACCGCGGTAGTTGGGCGCTTCCTTGGTGATGGCAACGTCGTGGACATGCGATTCCTTCATGCCCGCCGAGGTGATGCGTACGAATGAGGTCTTGGTGCGCAAATCGACGATGCTCTGGCAGCCGGTGTAGCCCATGCAGGCGCGCAGGCCGCCGATCATCTGGTGCACGATGGCAGACATCGGCCCTTTGTATGGCACGCGGCCTTCGATACCTTCGGGCACCAGTTTCTCGATTTCGGAAGTGGTGTCCTGGAAATAGCGATCCTTGGAGCCCTGCGCCATCGCGCCCATCGAGCCCATGCCGCGATAGGACTTGTAGGAGCGGCCCTGGAACAGTTCGACTTCACCCGGCGCTTCCTCGGTGCCGGCCAGCATCGAGCCAACCATGACCACATAGGCGCCAGCGGCAAGCGCCTTGGCGAAATCGCCGGAGTAACGCACGCCGCCGTCCGCAATCAGCGGCACCCCTTTTTTCTTCAATGCCTCGGCCACGGCGATGACCGCGCTGATCTGCGGCACGCCAATGCCGGCGACGATGCGGGTGGTGCAGATTGAACCGGGACCAATGCCGACCTTGACCGCGTCGGCACCTGCATCGACCAGCGCCAGGCCCGCTTCGGCGGTGGCGATGTTGCCGCCGATCACCTGCAGATTATCGCCATACTTTTTCTTGATCATGGTGACGCGATCCAGCACGAAGCGCGAATGTCCATGCGCCGTATCCACTACCACCACGTCCACGCCGGCTTCGACCAGCGCCGCGACGCGGTCGTCGGTATCCGGGCCAGTGCCCACCGCCGCGCCGGTGCGCAGGCTGCCGAGTTCGTCCTTGCAGGCCAGTGGGTGATCGGTGGATTTCTGGATGTCCTTCACCGTTATCATGCCGCGCAGCTGGAACTTGGCGTTGACCACCAGCACTTTTTCGATGCGGTGCTGATGCAGTTTGGCGATGACTTCTTCCTTGCTC
>JBOICK010000001.1:0-1966 GCA_050739895.1 Stenotrophobium sp. | reverse complement strand
GGTGACGGTCATGGTCATGTTGTGCGGCATCATCGGCGTGTGCAGAAATCCCTGGCGATGGCCGAGCATCAGCGCCGCAACCAGCGCTGCGGTACCGGCGGTGATGTGCACCACGGTGCCGCCAGCGTAGTCGAGCAGGCCACGCTGGAACAGCCAGCCGTCCGGCGACCACACCCAGTGACACACCGGCGCATAGACCAGCAGCGACCACAGCACGGTGAACAGCAGCATCGACGAAAACTTCATGCGCTCGGCGAAACCGCCGACCACCAGCGCCGGCGTGATGATGGCGAAGGTCAGCTGGAACATCGAATAGACGCTCTCCGGCACATGGCCGCTCATCGCATGCTCGTTGACGCCCGCCATGAACAGCTTGCCGAAGCCGCCGATCAACGGGCCGCCCGCGCCGAAAATGAGGCTGTAGAGACACACCACCCACAGCACTGTGACCACGCAGGTGATGGCGAAGCACTGCATCAGCACCGACAGCACATTCTTGGCGCGCACCAGTCCGCCGTAGAACAGCGCGAGGCCAGGCAAGGTCATGAACAGCACCAGCGCGGTCGCGGTCAGCATCCAGGCGGTGTCGCCGGTATTGATGCTGTTGGCGCCGGCATCAGCCAGCGCAGCGCCGGACCACAGGCACAGGGGAAGAATCAGTCTGGAGATTTTCATATCAAGGTTCATGCAAAAACGGCCGCTGCTGCGGCCGATCAAAATTTCTGTGCTACTTCAAACCGCGTCGACACCCGATTCGCCGGTGCGGATGCGCACGGTCTGGCCGAGTTCGTAGACGAAAATCTTGCCGTCGCCGATCTGGCCGGTCTTGGCGGCTTTCTGGATCGCGTCCACGGCTTTTTCAACCATGTCCGGCGCCAGTGCGACCTCGAGCTTGATCTTGGGCAGCAGGTCGACGGTGTATTCGGCGCCGCGATACAACTCGGTGTGGCCCTTTTGCCGGCCGAAGCCGCGCACTTCGGTGACAGTCATGCCCTGCACGCCGATGTCAGCCAGCGCTTCGCGCACGGCGTCGAGCTTGAAGGGTTTGATAACGGCAATCAGCATTTTCATGGCGTGCTTCTTTTTGGGGCGACGGGGCGCGAGTTTAGCAAAAAGAAAAGGCGCACCCGTTGCCGGGTGCGCCTCAAGTGCCACGAGAGAATCTACTTAATTACAGGTTGTAAGCGGCCTCACCGTGATCCGCGATATCCAGACCCTGCTGCTGATCCTCATCGCTGGAGCGCACGCCGATGGTGTACTTCAGCAGCAGCATGACCACCAGCGCCACGCCGCCCGACCAGAACAGGGTGATGCCGATGTCCCACAGCTGCGAGATGATCTGCGCGTGGGCATCGAAATCGCCGACCTTGTTGGCGACGTAGTCATACACGCCCTGGCCGCCGAACTTCGGGTTGACGAAGATGCCGGTGCCGAGTGAGCCGATGATGCCGCCGACGCAGTGCACGCCGAAGGTATCCAGCGCGTCGTCGTAGCCGAGCCAGGCCTTGACCTTGGTCGAGGAGATCAGGCAGACCGAGCCGGCGACGCCGCAGACCACCAGCGCGCCCAGCGGGCCGACATAACCTGCGGCCGGGGTGATCGCCACCAGGCCGGCGATGATGCCCGAGCAGACGCCGAGCAGCGAGGGCTTGCCCTTGAGGATCCACTCGGTGATCGCCCAGCTGCAGCCGGCGACGGCGGTGCCGAACAGCGTGTTGAAGAACGCCAGGCCGGCGGTGCCGCCGGCTTCCAGGGCGGAACCGGCGTTGAAGCCGAACCAGCCCATCCACAGCAGGCCGGTGCCGATGGCCGTCATCATCAGGCTGTGCGGCGCCATGTGCACCTTGCCCAAGCCCCTGCGCTTGCCCAGCACCAGGGCGCAGACCAGCGCGGCGATACCGGAGTTGATGTGCACCACGGTGCCGCCCGCGAAGTCGAGCGCGCCCTTCTGCCAGATGAATCCGGC